>DASSIC010000033.1:0-3423 GCA_035692325.1 Gemmatimonadaceae bacterium
CACCCGCCGCATCGGGATCCAGTACGCGCTCCGGCGCGACGATGCCCTCCGTCACGACTCGCTCGCGCAGCATCGCGTATTTCTCGACCGGAAAGCGATGACCGGGCGGCAGGGGAAAGGTGTAGCGCGCCGACGACCAGACGGTGAGCGGCATCAGGTCCAGCCGTTCACCGCTGCGCGGATCACTGGCCTCGCTTGCCCAGCGTGACGGTCGTGGTCTGCCGCGCACCGCTACGCAGGAACACGATCGCCACCTGTTCGCCCGGCTTGCGCGAGTACAACGCGTCGCTGTAGCTGTAGAGATCCTTCACGACCTTTCCGCCCAGCTCCACGATCACGTCGCCGGCGCGCAGCCCCGCGACGTCGGCCGGGCTGCCGCCGCGCACGCCGCTCAGGCGCAGCCCCGGTACGTCGGACGCCCCCATGTCGGGGATCGAGCCGAGATAGACGTTCGAGCCCTCGCGCCCACCCGCCACCGGCGGCGGTGCGGCCACGCGTACGGGTGTGAGACGCGCCGGTCGATCGGCGATCGCACGCACGACGCGCTCGGCCACCGTCACCACCCTCGCCTCGCCCGCCGAGTTGATCTTCTCGGCGTCGTCCGTCGCGCGGTGGTAGTCCTCGTGCAGATCGGTGAAGAAGTGCAGCACGGGAATCCCGCGCGCGTAGAATGAACTTTGATCCGACGGGCCGAAGCCGTCGCCCACGGCGCTGATCGCGAGTCGCGGCTCCACGTTCGCGCTGTCCACGAGCGCCGGGAGCTCACGCGCCGTCGCGACGCCGTACACGATGAGCTTGTCGTTCCGCAGTCGCCCCACCATGTCGAAGTTCACCATCGCCGACACGCGGTCGAGGGGGACGGGCGGATGGTCGACGAACCACTGCGAGCCGAGCAGGCCGAGCTCCTCGCCCGTGAAATGCGCCACGACGATCGAACGGCGCGCGGGGCGCGCAGCGAAGATCCGCGCCAGCTCGAGCACGGCGGCGGTACCCGACGCGTTGTCGTCGGCGCCGTTATGGATCGCATCCTTCGCTTCGGGATCCATCGCGTTCGTGGATGCACGGCCCAGGTGATCGAAGTGCGCGCCGATGACGACGTACTCTCCGCGCAGCGCCGGATCGCGCCCGGGCACCAGCGCGACGACGTTCTCGGCGGGTACGCCGCCAGGCTGGCCAGTGTGCGCCATCTGGGCGCTGCGCGCGGTGAAGCGCTGGAGATATCCGCCGGCGTCGCCCAGCGGGCGCAACCCGAGCAGAGCATGTCGACGCGCGAGCCACGCCGCCGCCGAATCGTTGCCGGCGAGCCCGGTCGCGCGCCCCTCGAGCCGATCGTCCGCCAGCCAGGCGATGTCCTGCTGAATGCGCAGGCTGTCCGGCCTGGCCACGGCAGCGGGGAGCGTTTCGGCGGTGCGACATGCCGCCGCGAGCAGGAGCGCGGCGAGGACACGAGACTGGCGCATGGGGGCGTGGGAGGAGGACGCAGGGACCGCTGACTGAATGCTAATCGCGCCCGGCGGCGCGAGTGAGGGGCAGGGCCGAGTGGCGTGGCGCCCGCACGCGAATAGCTTTCATGACCGCTCAACGCCGGGCGGTCCCCGCCCGCGACACCAATGGATTACTCGCTCACCTTCGCCCGCCACTTCGCCAGGCTCGTCTGGCTGCTGGCGCACGAGCCGACGAACATCGACGAGCAGAAGGCGTCGCTTCGTGCGCTCGTCACGATCGCGAAGGAGGGCTTCGTGTCGCTCGGCACGCGCGCCGGCGAGCTGACCGCGAACGGCACGGCGGTGCCGCTCGCCCTGTCCGGCGTGGCCGACGTGATCGCGCACATGACGGTTCACGGCGCGAAGACGATCGACGTCGATCGCAACGCGACGGCGCCCGACATCCTTCGGATCGCGCGTCAACTCGTGGCCGAGGGCGCGCCCGCCGCGGTGCCCGGAGCGACGGCGCGCTTCGGTGGCGCATCGTCGACGCCCACCACCGCCGCGACGGCGGTGCCGGCTCCGGCGCGTCCCGCTGTGCTTCCCGATCTCGACTTCGGGGAAGTGCTGGACGATCCCATCGCCGCCGCGCTCGAGCGGGCGACTCCGCTCCGCCCGATGCCGTCCGTGCCCGCCCCGTCGAGTGGAAGCCGAAGCACGGGCGGAATGTTCGACCAGTTCGCGGCGACGCGCACGACGTCGGCGACGCCGCAGGAGCTGCTGGCACGCCTCGGCAGCGAGTCGTCGCCGACGGCGCTGATCGAGCTGCTGGACGAGCTGGCGGTGCGCGCGGAGGAGGCGATCCGCGACGAACGGCCCGCGGTGGCACTCGAGATCTTCCACCGGATCGTGCTGCGCGAGCGCGACGCGCACGAGTTCGAGGTGAAGCGCGCCTTCGTGCTCACCGTCAAGCGACTGACCAAGCCCGCACTGCTGAAGGCCGTCGTGCGCGATCTCACGCGCGACGGACGCGAGGCGGCGCTCGTGGTGCTGGGGCGCACGGGCGAGGACGGTGCCGATGCGGTGATCGAGCAGCTCGCGGCCGAGGAGGGCCGGCACGAGCGGCTCGCCTACTTCGAGGCGCTCGTGCAGCTGCAGGCGGGGGTTCCCACCCTGCTGCACATGCTGGGTGACCCGCGCTGGTACGTCGCGCGCAACGCCGCGGCGATCCTGGGGGAGATGCAGGCGCGCGAGGCGGAGAAGCCTCTCGCCGGACTGCTGCATCACGACGACGAGCGCGTGCGTCATGCGGCCACGGTCGCGCTGATGCGCCTCGGCACGGCGCGCTCGCTTCCGACGATTCAGGAGGCGCTGAAGGACCGCGCTCCGCAGCTTCGCATGCAGGCGGCCGCCGCGCTCGTCGGGCGCAAGGAGAACAACGTCACCGGGCTGTTGCTGAAGGCCCTCGACGAGGAGCGCGACGACGAGGTCTGCGCATCCTTCCTCATCGCGCTCGGACGACTCGCGACGCCCGATGCCGTGGCGCGACTGATCGCGACCGCCGAGCCGGACAAGGGGCTCTTTCGCAAGAAGGCGGTGGCGCTCCGCGTCGCGGCGGTGCAGGGACTGTCCGAAGCGCGCAGCGACGATGCGGTGGAAGCGCTCAAGGCGCTTCAGGGCGACAAGGACGAGGACGTGCGAGCGACGGCCGTGTACGCGCTGGGGCGGCGGGCGAGAGGGCAGTCGTCCTGAGCGCAGCGAAGGACCCGCAGGTACAGGTCCTTCGCCTTCGGCTCAGGACGAAAGGCGGTCAACGCGCCGTCAAATCCGTCTTCGCCGTGACCGCGCGGCAGAACTCGGCGATCAGCGTCGCGGCATTGTCCACGTCCGCGAGGTCGACCATCTCGTTCGGCGAATGCATGTAGCGGTTGGGGATCGAGACGAGCCCCGTCGCCACCCCCTCGCGCGCGATGTGGATCGCGTCGGCGTTGGTGGAGGT
>DASSIC010000034.1:0-3315 GCA_035692325.1 Gemmatimonadaceae bacterium
CGCGACGGCAACGTGACCGTCGTGCGCCAGGACTCACCCGACGCGTACACGGTGGTCGCGATCGTGCCGACGATGCGCGGCGCGAAGACCATTACCGTGGACCCGGTGCGTCACGTGGCGTACCTCTTCCAGCCCGAGTACGGCCCGCCGCCGGCTGGCGCGCCAGCGCCGGTGCCGGGACAGCGTGGCCCACGCGGGCCGGTCGTCGCGAGCTGGTTCTTCGCGATTACGCACTAACGCCGCACGGCCTGTCGCCGCACGCCGCATCGGCCGTCGCCGTACGCCGCACGGCCCTCCCCGACCCGCCGTCCTGCCTCCATCTTCAACCCCATGACTCTCCCCCGCCACGCAGTCCTGCTCTTCGCTCTCGCCGCCCTCGCCTGCGCTCCCCTCGACGCCGCTGATACCGACGCCGCTCGCTGGTCGCGCCAGGCGCGTAACGTCACCATCACGCGCGACGATTGGGGCATCGCGCACGTGCGCGGCCGCACCGACGCCGATGCCGTGTTCGGCCTCATGTACGCGCAGGCGGAAGACGACTTCAACCGCGTCGAGACGAACTACCTCAATGCGATGGGACGCCTCGCCGAGGCGGAAGGGGAGAGCGCGATCTACCGCGACCTGCGCATGAAGCTGTTCGTGAACCCCGACAGCATGAAGGCGCAGTATGCCGCGAGCCCGCCCTGGCTCAAGTCGCTCATGGTCGCCTGGGCGGATGGGCTCAACTACTACCTCGCCACGCACCGGCAGGTGAAGCCGCGCGTCATCACGCGCTTCGAGCCGTGGATGGCGCTCACCTTCAGCGAGGGGAGCATCGGCGGCGACATCGAGAGCATCTCGCTGCGCGACCTCGAGGCGTTCTACGGCAAGCGGACGATGGGGCGCGCGCTCCCCGACAGCGGCATGCCGAAGGAGCCATCCGGTTCCAACGGTTTCGCCATCGCGCCGTCCAACACGGCGACGCATCACGCCCTGCTCCTCATCAACCCCCACACCTCGTTCTTCTTCCGCTCCGAAGCGCAGATGACGAGCGACGACGGGCTCAACGCCTACGGTGCATCGACGTGGGGGCAGTTCTTCATCTATCAAGGCTTCAACGAACGCGCGGGATGGATGCACACCTCCAGCGGCGCCGACGCGATCGACGAATACGCCGAGTCGGTGGAGAAGCAGGCCGACGGCTACGTCTATCGCTACGGCGGCGAGACCCGTCCCGTCACGGCGACGCGCATCGTCGTCCCCTTCCGCCTCCGCGCCGGCATCGCGCGAAAGGAGTTCACCGTCTATCGCACCCATCACGGCCCCGTCGTGCGCGAGGCGAACGGGAAGTGGATCAGCGTCAAGCTGATGCAGGACCCGGTGAAGGCCCTCACCCAGTCGTACACCCGCACCAAGGCGCGCGGCCTCGCCGACTTCCGCAAGTCGCTCGAGCTTCACACCAACTCGTCGAACAACACGATCTTCGCGGACGCCGACGGCAACATCGCCTACTTCCACGCCAACTTCGTCCCTCGTCGCGATCCCCGCTTCGACTGGACGAAGCCGGTGGATGGCAGCGATCCGGCGACGGAGTGGAAGGGGCTGCACTCGGTGGACGAGAGCCCGCTCGTGATCAACCCGCGCTCCGGCTGGCTCTACAACACGAACAACTGGCCGTACTCCGCGGCAGGTGAGGACAGCCCGAAGCGCGACCGCTTTCCCGCGTACATGGATTCGTACGAGGAAAACCCGCGCGGCGTGCACGCGATGCGCGTGCTCCAGGCGCGCAAGGACTTCACCCTTCCCACGCTCATCGACGCCGCGTTCGACAGCTGGCTCCCCGCCTTCGCCGATCTCGTTCCACCACTCGTGCGCGCATACGACGATCTCCCGTCGACCGATCCGCGCAAGGCGTCGCTCGCCGACCAGATCGCCGCGCTCCGCGCCTGGGATTTCCGGTGGGCCGAGCGCTCCGTGCCGACCACCCTCGCCGTGTACTGGGGCGAGGATCTGTGGCGTCGGGTGAGCGCCGACGCCGAGTCCGAGGACATGTCGGTGTACGACTACCTCGCGCGCAAGGCGACCCCCGCGCAGCGGCTCGACGCCCTCGTCGCCGCGTCGAATCGCCTCACGCGCGACTTCGGCCACTGGAACGTGCCGTGGGGAGAGGTCAACCGCTTCCAGCGCATCACGGGCGACATCGTGCAGCCCTTCACCGACGCGGGGCCGAGCATTCCCGTCGCCTTCACGTCGTCGCGCTGGGGCTCGCTCGCCTCGTTCGGCGCACGGACCTGGCCGGGCACGCGCAAGCTGTACGGCACGAGCGGCAACAGCTTCGTCGCCGTGGTGGAGTTCGGCGACAGTGTGCGCGCGAAGGCCGTGAGCGCGGGCGGCGAGAGCGGGCATCCGTCGTCCAGGCACTTCAACGACCAGGCGCTGCGCTATACGAAGGGCCAGCTCCGCGACGTCTACTTCTATCCGTCGCAGCTGCGCGGGCACGTGGAACGGCAGTACCATCCCGGCCAGTGACGATCCTCGCGCGCCTCTTCGAGCACATGGCCTGGGCCGACGCCGCCGCGCGCGAGGCGGTGCGCCGGATGCCGGGCGACGCGCCGGAGCTGACGCGCGCGACGGCGATCTACGCGCACCTGTTCGGCGCCGAGCAGCTGTGGCTGGCCCGACTCGGCGGCCGCGCCGCCGAGTATCCCGTGTGGCCCACGCTCGGCCTCGACGTCGCCGGCCGGCTGGCGGCGGAAACGGTGCGCGCCTTCCAGGCACTCGTCGGGCGGCTCGACGAGGCATCGCTCGGGCGCGAGATCTCGTACGTCAACAGCGCTGGCCGCGCGTTCACGAACCGCGTCGACGACATCCTGCTTCAGGTGGCGATGCACGGCTCGTATCATCGCGGCCAGATCGCGCTGCTCGTCCGGCAGGGCGGGGGCGCCCCGGCGCCTACCGACTACATCGTCTTCGCGCGCCATGGGTAAGTCGCGCATCGAGGCGTTCAGCGACGGCGTGCTGGCGATCATCATCACGATCATGGTGCTCGAGCTCAAGGTGCCGCACGACGCAACCTTCGCCGCGCTCGGCGCACTCTGGCCGGTGTTCGCGAGCTACGTCATGAGCTTCATCTACCTCGGCATCTACTGGAGCAACCATCACCACATGTTCCACGCCGTGAAGCACGTCAGCGGTGGCGCGCTCTGGGCCAACCTGCACCTGCTGTTCTGGCTCTCGCTCGTTCCCTTCGTCACCGCCTGGATGGGGGAGAATCACTTCGCCGCGGTGCCGACGGCCACGTACGGCGCCGTGATGCTCATGGCGGCGATCGCGTAC
>DASSIC010000035.1:0-2776 GCA_035692325.1 Gemmatimonadaceae bacterium
GATCGCGATCATGTCCCCCGGCATCACCCGCAGGTCCACACCGCGCAGCGCGAACACCTTGGTCTCGCCCATCGAGTAGACCTTCGTGACGCCCTTCACCTCGATGACCGGATGCGCCCCGCCCGCGCCAGGCGCGGCGTCGGTCATGGACCGCCCGGGCGTCCGCCCGGCCCACCCTGCCGCGTCGGCGTCAGCGGATTCGTCGAGGTCGCCGTAGCAGCGCCGGTCGTCGTCGTGCCCACCACGGCGTCGGTTCCCGGCTGCAGCGTCGCGCCGCCCAACGGCGTCACCTGCGTGCGCTGCGTGTCGGCGAGTCCCGTGCGCACGCGCACCGGCTTGAGCGTCTTGTCCGACGCGAGCGTCCAGATCGTCCCGAACCCGCCCACGCCCGCACCCGCGCGACGCGTGCGGTTGGCTCCCTGCGCCCCCGCTCCACCACCGGCGGCGCCACCACCGAACTGCGCACCGCCGCCCGTCGCCGTCGACGCGCCACCTGCCCCGCCGGCGCCACGCTGCCGACGCGTGGTGTCGATGCCCGCATTCGCCGGCAGCCCCGATGCCTCGAGCTCGTCGGCGCTCGGCTTGAAGCGCAGTGCAGCATTGGGCACGGTGAGCACGTTGCTCGCCGCGCCAGTCACGAACTCCACCGTCGCCGTCATTCCCGGCAGCAGCTTCCCGTCCGGATTGGCCAGCGTCACCACGGCGGTATAGCTCACCACGTTGTCCGTCGTCTTCGACTGGAGCCGCACCTGCTGCACGTTTCCCGTGAAGGTGCGCCCGGCGTATGACTGCACCGTGAACTTCACCGGCTGGCCTTCCTTGATGCTGCTGATGTCACTCTCGTCCACGGACGCGAGGATCTGCATCTGCGACAGGTCCTGCGCGATGAGGAACAGCGTCGGCGCCGACAAGCTGGCCGCCACGGTCTGGCCAACGTCCACGTTGCGCTCCACGACCACGCCGCTGATCGGCGCGTAGATGTTCGTGTAGGAGAGATTCTGCCGCGCGCGGTCGAGCGTCACCTGCGCCGACTTCACCGCGGCCTGCGCGACCGACAAGTTCACCTGCACCGTGCCGAACTCGCTCGCGCTGATGAACTTGTCGCGCGCGAGGGGCGCGTTGCGGTTGTACTCCTGCTGTGCCTGCCGCAGCTGTGCCTGGGCGCGCTCGAGCTGCGCCTGCGCGTCGCGCACCGCCTGCTCCTGCAGCGTCGGATCGATGCGCGCCAGCAGTTGACCCTTCGTCACGCGATCGTTGAAGTCGGCGAAGATGCCGGCAAGCAGCCCCGACACCTGGGTGCCCACCTGCACCGTCTTCACCGCGCTCAGCTGTCCCGTCGCCGACACCGTCTGCTCGATGTTCCCCTGCTCGACCTTGCCCGTGCGATAGGTCGTGTCGCCACTCCGGCGGGATCGCAAGACGAACCCCAGGATCGCCATCAGGGCCACGAGCGCCGCGACGGCGATCAGCAGACGCTTTCTATTCATGTCGGTCTGTGTTCCGGAATCTCGGCGAGATGGTCGGTCGTCCGAAGCACTACGACACGGGACAGCGGACTGTTGGATATCTGCGGTCCCGCCGAGTCCGCCGAAGCGATTGACGACGTGCGGTGTATCACAGTCTGCCTTCCCACGGAAAGGCGTCCACGCGCCACCGGAGCCGCTCCGAAACACGAGATGGAGGCAGTGTCATGCATAGATCGGTACAGCTCGGCATTCTGATGGGGCTCGTCGCTGCGCCTGCACTCGCGCGCGCCGACGGCCTGGCGGGATCGCCGTCGTCCATGGTGCATCAGCACGAGATCGCGATGCGCGAGGACTATTCGTTCCTTCGCACGCCGAAGCAGGTGCAGGCGCTCGCCTCCTCGGGCGCACTGGTACAGGTCATCGAGAACGAGCATCTCGCGCTCAGCAAGGTGTCGTATCCCTTCACGCGCCCCGAGGTCCGCGACTTCATCGAGCGCTTCGCCGTGCGCTACCATGAAGCCACTGGCACCCGTCTCGTCATCACGAGCCTCACTCGCCCGTCCGCACTCCAGCCGAGGAACGCGCACAAGCTCTCGGTGCACCCCGCCGGCATGGCGGTCGATCTTCGTGTCCCCGATGATTCCGCTGGGCGTGCATATCTGGAAAGGTCGCTCCTCGACATGGAGACGGCGGGCGCGCTCGACGTCACGCGCGAGCACGCGCCCCCGCACTACCACATCGCCGTGTTCGCCGAGAAGTACCAGGCATATGCCATTCGGCAGGACTCGCTGGATGCAGTCGAGCATGCGCGCCGTGCCGCTGCGGCGGCTGCGGCAAAGGCCGCTGCGCCGGTCGTCGCGCAGACTCCCGCGCGCAGACGTGAGCGCACGCTGCCCGGCCTGGCGTTCGCGCTCCTTGCGGTCGTCGGGATGACCGCCGTCGTGCGGCGCGACCGAATGTTCGTGTGAGCGGCTGAACGGAGACGCGCGAGAGGTTCGTGCATCTCCGCTCGTCCGTCATCCGCTCGTGCGTTCCCTGAGGAGCTTCGCCAGCTCTTCCTCGCGCGCTCCGGAGAATTCGGCGAGGCAGGCCGCTCGCATCGGCGCCCAGAGCGGCCCTTCCCTGCCGCGGTTGCGCTGGCGGCACTCTGTGTCGCGATAGACGAGCCACGCACGCTGCGCCACGCGAAGCTGGTGCACCGACTCCGGCTCCCTGGCGCCCCGCGGCGCTCCTTCCTTGCGCTTCAGCTCCGCGATGAGCGCCTGATAGGTGCGATCGAGGCCGACGTCGGAGCGCGCGAGGTGCATCAT
>DASSIC010000036.1:0-3487 GCA_035692325.1 Gemmatimonadaceae bacterium
CACGTCACGTCCAAGCTCGCCGACGGCGCGATGGACGCGCTCGTGCGTCACGGCGTGGCCTCGGAGGACGTGGACCTCGTGTGGGTGCCGGGCGCGTGGGAGCTGCCGTTCGCTGCGCGGCGCCTGGCCGCCACCGACCGCTACAATGCTCTCGTCGTGCTTGGCGCGGTGATCCGCGGCGACACGCCCCACTTCGACTTCATCTCGACCGAGGCGTCGCGCGGCATCATGGACGCCAGCACGGAGTACGACATCCCGATCGGATTCGGCCTGCTCACCTGCGACACGATGGAGCAGGCGGAGGCGCGCGCGGGTGGCGAGCACGGAAACAAGGGATGGGACGCGGCGATCGCCGCGCTCGAGATGTCGGATCTCTTCGAAAGGCTCGATGGCGCGGACGAGGGTTGAGACGCGGGCCCGGGCGCGGGCGCTTCAGGCGCTCTATGCCTGGGACATGCGTGGGAAGGGCAGCACGGAGCTCGAGCGCGTGGCAGCACAGGTGTGGGACGATCTCGCGATCACTCCCGACGAGCGCCGCATCGCCGGGCCGATCGTCCGGGTCGTCGCGAACAAGGCCCGCGCGCTCGACGAGCAGCTGGCCGACGTGACGACGAATTGGCGACTCGAGCGCATCGGCGCGGTGGAGCGGTGCGTGCTGCGCTTGGCGGCCGCCGAGCTGACGATCGGCGAGACGCCGCCACGCGTGGTGATCCAGGAAGCGGTCACCCTCGCCGAGCGCTTCGGCAGTGCAGCCAGCGCGAAGTTCGTGAACGGCGTGCTCGACGCGCTGGCGCGGCGCATGGGGCGCATCTAGTGCAGCTGCTCCTCGTCAACTGGCAGTGCCGCGAGAATCCGCTCGCCGGAGGCGCGGAGATCCATCTGCACGAGATCTTCGGACGTCTCGCCGCGCGCGGGCATCAGGTCACGCTGCTCTGCGGCGGTTGGGATGGCGCTGACCCGTCCACCAGATTGGACGGGATCGACGTGGTGCGCGTCGGCACGCGCTACACCTTTCCCTTCCTCGCGCGCTCGGCGTATCGGCGGCGACTCGCGGATCGGCCGTTCGATCTGCTGGTGGAAGACGTCAACAAGATCCCGCTGGCGACGCCGAGGTGGGGTGGGCCGCCCGTCGTCGCGCTCGTGCCGCATCTCTTCGG
This sequence comes from Gemmatimonadaceae bacterium, assembly GCA_035692325.1. Classification (GTDB taxonomy): domain Bacteria; phylum Gemmatimonadota; class Gemmatimonadetes; order Gemmatimonadales; family Gemmatimonadaceae; genus AG11. The sequence goes on from DASSIC010000036.1 coordinate 1,158, forward strand.
CGGCACGGCGTTCCAGGAGCTGGCGGCGCCCCTGGCCGCCGCCGTCTGGCTGGCCGAGCGGCCACTCGGCCGCGTCTATCGGGGCACGCCGTTCGAGGCGATCAGCCTGAGCACGGCAGAGGATCTGGCGCAGCGCGGCATCCCGCGGGAGTCGGTGGCGGTGATCTATCCCGGCATCGACACGGTGGGCTACACCCCCGACCTGAGCGCGCGTGCGCCCGAGCCCGTCTTCGCGTATCTGGGCCGCCTCAAGCGTTACAAGGGCGTGCACCATGTCGTGCGCGCCTTCGCGGCGTTGGGACATCCGACGGCGACGCTCGAGATCGCCGGCGCGGGCGACTATCGGCCGGCACTCGAACGACTTGCGGCATCGCTTGACCTCGGCGAGCGCGTGCGGTTTCTTGGGCGTATCAGCGAGGCGGAGAAGCGTCAGCTGCTGCGTCGGGCCTGGGCACTGCTGTTCGCGTCACCCAAGGAGGGATGGGGGATCACCAACCTCGAGGCGGCCGCCAGCGGCACGCCGGTGGTGGCGTCGAACTCGCCGGGGATCCGGGAATCGGTCCGGGACGGCGAGACCGGCTACCTCGTGCCGCACGGCGATCCTCGCGCGATGGCGGAGGCGATGCGTCGGCTCGCCGCGGACCGCGCGCTGGTGGATCGGCTGGGCGCGCAGGCACGCTCCTTCGCCGAGACGTTCACGTGGGAGCGCGCCGCCGAGGATACGGAGCGCCACCTGCAGCAGGTCCTCACCTCTCGCCGCGTGACCTGACGATGGAGATCATCTTCCACGAACATCACGCCACCGTTTCCGACTACATGCGACAGCGTGCGTCGGCCGGGGTGCGTCGTCTCACCGAGCGGCTCGAGCGCGTCGTGGACGCGGTCGTCCGGTTCGAGCAGGACGGACCGACGCGCCGTGTGGAGATCATCCTGCGCGCGGCGCGACACAAGCGCCTCGTCGCCAAATCGGAAGGACGCCATTTCGGACCGATCCTGAACGCCGTGCTGGCCAAGTTGCAGGTGCAGATCGCCGCGCTGAAGCGGCCGACGCGGGCGCGCGCCGCACGGACCCGCGCTCTCGCGCGCGCGTGAGCGCGCCGCTGCGCGTCGGCGCGCTGTTCGAGCAGCTCGGTACGCTGCTCGAGCTCGAGTGGGTGCAGGGGGCCAGGGGGCTGGAGCGTTCCATCCCCGGCGCGGACGTCTCGAGCCCGGGGCTGGCGCTCGCGGGATTCGTCGCGCGCTTTGCGTCGGAGCGCATCCAGGTGTTCGGCGAGACGGAGGTGACCTACCTCAAGTCCCTCGACGCCGAGACGCGTCGCGCGCACCTCGCCCAGTTCTTCAGCTTCCCCGTGCCGTGCGTCTTCGTCACGAAGGGGCAGGAGCTGCCGGAGGAAGTGGCCGAAGAGGGATTGCACGCCGGCGTGGCGGTGCTACGCTCGGCGCTGAAGACCAACGAGTTCTACAACCGCATCAAGCCCTGGCTCGAGGACTGGTTCGCGCCGCAGACGACGCTGCACGGGTCGCTCGCCGACGTGTACGGCGTGGGGCTGCTGTTCATCGGGCAGAGCGGCATCGGCAAGTCGGAGTGCGTCCTCGACCTCGTGGAGCGCGGGCACCGCATCGTCGCCGACGACCTGGTGCTCGTGCGGAAAAAGGGAACCGAAGTGCTGATCGGCCGCGGCCACGAGCTGCAGCGCCACTACATGGAAATTCGTGGCGTCGGCCTCGTGGACATCCCCGCCATCTTCGGCATTCGCGCCGTGCGGCAACAGAAGCGCATCGAGGTCGTGGTGCAGCTCGAGGAATGGCGACAGGACGCGACGACGTCCACCGTGGAGCGCACGGGGCTCGACGGCGAGACGACCGACATCCTCGGCGTTGCGCTGCCGCGCATCACGGTGCCGCTCAATCCGGGAAAGAACATCACCGTGATCGCCGAGGTGATCGCCATGCATCATCTGCTCAAGTGGAGCGGCATCGATCCCGCCGAGCGGTTCAACGCGCGGCTGATCAACCAGATGCGCGACAAGACCGAGATCAACCGCTACCTGCGGGAGGATCATGAGTGAGCGCGAGGCAGGACCGGCGGCCGCGACGGCCAAGCGCGCGCTCGTCGCTGGGCATGCGGATTTCGCCGCCGGCCTGGTGTCGGCGGTGGACATGATCACCGGGCGCGGCGACGTCCTGCTGCCGATCCAGGTGAAGGGGCTGTGCGGCGACGACATCGAGGAGCTGCTGCACCAGTCGATGGTCGCCAGCGGCGCGCGGGTGATCTTCACGGACCTTCAAGCCGGCAGCTGCACGATGGCGGCGCGGCGGGTGTTGCGGCG
>DASSIC010000037.1:0-2266 GCA_035692325.1 Gemmatimonadaceae bacterium
CCCGTGAGAGACCTGCGCGGCCCGATGTAGATGAAGCGCGGCGCGCCTTCGATCTTCGCGCGGGCGTCGGCGAAGTCGAGCTGCTGTGGCACCGACATCCCCCACGTCTCGAGGAAGTCGGCGCCGAAGGAGATGATGACCTTCGCGTCGGAGAAGGAGAGCTTCGGCCAGGCGGTGCCGTAGGTGCGCCGGTTCGCCTCGATCGCGGCGGCATCCGCCTCGAAGTCGACGCTCAGGTGCGGGCGCATGCCGAAGCCGGCGAGCCACGCGTCGATGAAGCCGGGGAAGCTGCCCGTCTCGTGCTGATTGAAGAACACGGCGTTGGCCGCGCCGCCGCGGCTGCGCGCCTCGCCGAGCTTCTGGCTGACGAGCGTGAGGGCGGCATCCCAGTCGACCGCCTTCCACGTGCCGTTCTCCTTCACCATCGGGCCGCGGAAGCGATCGGGATTGTAGAGGCCCTGCAGCGCCGACTGCCCGCGCGCGCAGAGCGCGCCCTTGTTCAGCGGATGCTCGGGGTTCCCCTCGAGCTTCGTCGTGCGGCCGTCGCGCGTCTCGGCGATGATGCCGCAGCTCGCGGCGCACTCGCGGCAGGTCGTCGCATAGTAGGTGGAGACGCCGGACACCGTCTCGTCGGGGTGGACGAGATAGGGGATCAGCTTGCCGACCTTCTCGGAGGTGCAGCCGACCGTGCTCGCGGTCGCGCCGGCAGCTCCGAGCACCTTGAGGAAGTCGCGGCGCTTGACGCCCGTCGACCCCGTGTCGTTGCTCATGTGCTGAGGTTCCTCGGGCGGGCTAGTAGTGACAGGAGGCGCAGTCGTAGCGCGCGCGGCGGCGCTCGACGGACGGCGTCGCGGTCGTGGCGCTGGAGCCGGATGCGGCAGCGGTGTCGCGCGTCGGCGCCATTCCCGGCGGCGTCATGCCCGCCTCGGTGGACGCGATGCCGGCGCGCGTGCCGGGTGTGCCGTACGGCGCACCGCCCGCGTAGTTGGCCGGCGGCACGTTGTCGTAGCCCGCCGCCTTCTGACCTTCCTTGGGATCGTAGCCGTTCACGTGACAGTTGACGCACCAGCCCATGTTGAGCGAGGCGTACTGGTAGACCTGCGTCATCTTCTGCACCTGGCCGTGACAGGTCTGGCAGGTGACGCCGGCGTTGACGTGCCGCACGTGCGGGAAGTGCACGTAGTCCGGCACCTTGTGAATGCGCTCCCACGGGATGGGCCGCTTGTCGACGGCGTACTTGGCCAGCTTCGCGATCTCCGTCTTCGCCTGCGGCGTGGTGCCGACGACGGCGTTGTGGCAACCCATGCAGGTGCTCACCGCCGGCATGCCGACGTCGAGCGACTTGTTCGCCGAGTTGTGGCAGTACAGGCAGTTCAAGCCGAGGCCACCGTCCTTGACGGCGCCCGCGTGCCGGGGATGCGGGAAGGCGATTGGCTGGGTCGGACCACGACCCTGCGAGGAGGAAGCACCACTATAGGCGGACAGCACGACGGCACCGATCGCCAGGGCGAGGAGCCCGGGGATCGCAGCCCACTTGCTTCGCTGCGTCATCGCGGTGGGGTGTGGGAAAATCGGAGCATACGGGTTTTGTGAATCAATTCACAAGCCCAAACGGCCAGCAAGTTGCGCCCGCGCCGACCTCGACGCAAGCGATGTCGGAACGAATCCGCGCATGATATTCACTCGACCGCCGAAAGCGAATCCCCACTTCGGCATTGGAAGCTCTCCACTGCCCCAGGAGCGGGTCAAGTCGGCGTTTTCCTGATCGCGGCGAGCGTGCGTGCATCGGTGATGCCGCGATCGTCAAGTTCCGGCGGCAACAGGTCGAGACTAGCCCGGGAATTCTGCGTGAGCCGGAGGGGCCAGTGCGTCCCGTACACGAAGCGCGGCGCACCCATCGTGCGAAACAGATGCGCCAGGTGATCCTCGGGCGGACCCCACACCCACGCGAAGTCCCAGTGCACGCGACGCTGCTCTTCCGGCGTGAGCCCCCAGTGCACCTCCTCGATCAGTTCGCGACCGGCCCCCGTCACCACCAGACGAACGTCTCCGGCACGCGCCAGCGCGCGGACGTGGGCTGCCGTCAGGTCGCCGGCGACGTCGAGTGGGTGCCGCTGGCGCAGATCCTCGAAGCGAACCGTCAGCACCAACGGCACACCGATCTCGGCGCAGGCGAGCGCGAGCATCCGTAGCTGCAGGTCGTTCGCCGCCATCCCCCACTGCATCGGGTACGCGCGAATGCACGCGGCACCGTGCTCCACCAGGG
>DASSIC010000038.1:0-8861 GCA_035692325.1 Gemmatimonadaceae bacterium
GACCGTCGTGCGCCGCCTGCTCCAGCTCCTCGAGCGAGTGGATGCCGAGCGTCTCGTGGATGCGCTCGGCGAGCTCAGGTCCCACCCCCGCGACCGTCGTGAACAGGGACGTGGGCGTCGTCTCGCCGCGGAGTCGCGCCAGCATTCCGAGACGTCCCGTGTCGACCACCTCGCGGATGGCACGCGCGAGGGCGGGACCGATGCCGGGCAACCGGTCGAGTCCCTCGATTCCCTCGTCGTGCAGGATCACCTTCGCCGAGCGATCGAGGTTCCGGAGCGTGGCTGATCCGCCGCGCCAGGCCTGCACCCGGTACTGATTGGCGCCCTGCTCCTCGAGCAGGTTCGCGACCTCGTCGAAGATCGTCGCGATCCGCTCGTTCAGGGCCCGCTCGTTCTCCGCCACGGTGGTCGGCATCGCGTTCTCCCTGTCTTGCGTCGTCGCACCGTAATGAATGCGGACGGCGACCAGGGAAGGCGTCAGGGAATGTGGGACAGCTTGCTCCGCGAGAGCAGGGATACAATGCATCGACGACCAATGGAGAGTCCCATGCCTGGAATTCTGCTCGCCACCCACGGCGGAGTGTCGGCGGATGGAGCCGTGCGCGTCGCCGCCAGCCTGTCCAAGCGGCTGGGCGTCGCCTTGACCGCGGCATGCGTGATCGAGCCGCGTGTGACGATCGACGCCGGAGCCGGCGTTCCCTACCTGGGCATCCCGGACGATGCGGGCGAGATCGAGCGCGAGCTCCTCGCCGCGACCAGCACCCAGCTGACCCGCTACGGCATCGCGACGCCGGTGCGCCTGCTGCTGGGCTCCGCCGCGACGGAGATCGCCGCGACGGCGCGCACGATGAATGCCGAGCTGATCGTGCTCGGCATCGGGCCGCACGGCCTGCTCGATCGGGCGCTCGGTCACGAGACCGCGCTGCAGCTCGTGCAGATCGCCGCCACGCCGGTGATGGCCGTTGCGGCAGACGCCATCACCGCGCCCAGGCATGTCCTGGCCGCGGTCGACTTCTCGCCCACCAGCTTCCTCAGCGTGCGCACGGTCGCGCGGTGGCTCGACGCCGGTGACACCCTGCACCTGGTGCACGTGGTACAGCCGCCGCGTGACGCCGACCGCGCGCGCGCCGACGAAACCAGCGTCTCCGGGTCGCTCGCCACGGCGCTCAACGCGATCGTGCTCGATCTCGCACTTCGCGAGGGCGTGACGGTGCGTACCACCGTCGCCATCGGCGAGCCGGCACAGCTCCTGATCGACCTCGCCGAGCAGGAGGACGCGGATCTCATCGCCCTCGGCAGCCACGGCTACGGCATCTGGAAGCGGCTCACGCTGGGGAGTGTCGCGTCGAAGGTCGTGCGCGTCTCCACGCGGAGCACGCTCGTGACGCCGATCGGCTGCCTCGGTGCGCCACAGCGGGTCGAGCCGGTCGCGTCGCAGCGGCCTGCCGACTGGTCGGGCGTAGAAGCGTCCACCTCGAGAGGTGTCAGATGATCAGGCAGACAACGCGGTACGGAATGGGCACGACGGTGCCGCTCGACTACGAGCGCGCCGTGACACGGACGAAGGAGGCGCTCGCGGCGGAAGGGTTCGGCGTGCTCACCGAGATCGACGTGGCGGCCACGCTGAAGAAGAAGCTCGACGTCGACTTTCGCCCGTACGTCATCCTGGGCGCCTGCAATCCTCCGCTCGCCCATCGCGCCCTGCTTGCGGAGCGAGACATCGGACTGCTCCTCCCGTGCAACGTCATCGTGTACGCGGACGATGCACCGGGGAGGAGTGTCGTCGAGGCGCTGGATCCGGTGGAAGCCCTGTCACTGACCGGCAACGACGACCTGCGTCCATTCGCCGAAGAGGTGAAGGGCCGTCTGGTGCGGGCCCTTCACGCGGTCGAGCGAACGGACGCAGCGGTGCGAGTGCACTAGAGCGTTTCGCGGACGGGCAACTATTGCCGTGGCCGCGGCCCCATCGGGGCGCGCGCATGCGTCCCCATCATCATCATCATCGGGCATTCGCCCGGGCGCGCCTGCCCCATGCCGGGCATGCTCGCGTGCCGGCGGGCGAGTGCCTCGAGGGTGTCCCGCTGCGGCGCGGTGAGGATGCTGCCGACGGTGTACTGGGCCCGGAGCATCTCGACCCCCATCTGGGTATGCAGTTGCCCCATCCGATCGAGCGCGGACCGCACACGCGGCTCGTCGAACGTGGTCGTCGTCGCGATCGTCGACAGCTGCTGATGAACGACCATCATGCTGTCCATCGCGCGCCCGTGCATGGCGTCCATGTCCCGGACCATCGCTTCGAGGCGGGTCACCTGCGCCGGCGAGAGATGCAGGCGATCACGATTGTGGAGCACGGCGGACGGGCTGCGTTCCATCACGCCCATCATCGGGCACGACTCCCTCATCGACGCCGGCGGCATTCGTCTCGGCGCGGGCTGCTGCGACGGCAGGGTGGTGGCGACGAGCAGCAGGGCGGCGCTCCGCAGCGCGGTGCGCATTCGTGGCATGTGCATGGCTTCCTCCGTGAGTGTTGTGCAGCACGACGACGCCCCGGCCCGCGGCGGCGAGGCGAGTGCGACGGCGCTGCCTCAACGTTCGCCTGGCACGTGCGCTGTGCTGTCATCCAAGGCCGGACAGCCGATTGCCCGCATTTGCCTGACGGCACGCCGCGCCGACCAGCCCAAACGTTCATCTCCTGGGAATGCGCTGGTCCGTGAGCTCACTCGATCGCGGGAGGTCCGGTGTCGACGACTCGGTGGATGAGATTCTCGGTAGTGGCGATGCTCGGCATCGCCTGTGGCCCGCGCATCGAGGTGCGCACGATGGCGGCGCCCGACGCCGGGCTGGGCGCCCTTCAGACCTTCCGCATGATGCCGCCCCCCGTGCGACGCGACAATCAGCCGGTCACGGGCGAGGACGATCCGATGATCAACAACTCCATCGCGAATCGCGCCATTCGCGAGCGGATCATGAAGGCGTTCGTCGCGCGCGGCTACGTGCGCAACGATCGCAGCCCCGACTTCGGCGTCGCATTCTACGCCACGAGTCGGGAGCACCTCGACGCGACCATCTGGGACTACGGCTATCCGTTCAATCCGCGCTGGGGGCGGCTCGGGCTGCCGGGCGCGTCGCCGGCCACCGAAGGAAGCGTCGTCGTCGACGTCGTGCGCTGGGACACGAAGGAGCTGTTGTGGCGCGGCGTCGGGACGGCGCACCTCTCCGACGACGCCGACAAGAACGTCTCGCTGCTCGGCGATGCGGTGGACGCGATCATCGGCAAGTTCCCCGCGGCGACGGGACAGAAGGTGGCGGTGCGTCCCTGACGTCGTGATCGGTATCGGGCTCAGGGGTCCCCCAAAAGAGGTACGTCCCCTCTCACCCTTTCATGCGATGGGGTGAGGGAATGGCGTGCACTAACGTCAGGTGTCGCCCGACGCCGCGCGTCGTCGCGCGGAGCGAGTATGGCACCGGGACGTAGTGCCTCGACGTATCGATGAGTCGGATCTGCCTGAAATGGCGTCACACACATGTTCACGAACCCATGGACGCCGTCGGCCGCAGCATGCCGCGCCCATGGGCACCCGCACAACCAGTCGGCCTTTCCGCGAAGCAGGGCGCGCCCGCGCCACTTCGCGTTCACGTGCATCAGGTCAGGAGGACTTTGATGAAAAGCATCACTAATACCCGCAGCCTGCAAGGGCTCACGCCGCGCGCGCGGATCGCACGAGTGATCGTGGGAGTCGCACTCGCAGGGGCGTTCACCGCGGCGTGCGACGTACACGGCATCAGCGGGCCGGGCTCCCTGGCCACGCTCGCCGTCTCACCGACCACGACCACCCTTCCGGTCGGCGGGACGCAGCAGTTCACCGCCACGGGCACCGATGCGGCGGGTGTCGCTGTCTCGGTCTCGCCCGCCTGGTCGGCGTCCGCGGGCGGCACGATCGCCGCGTCCGGCCTGTTCACCGCCGGCAACACCCCCGGCACCTTCACCAACACGGTCGTGGCCTCGAGTGGCGGCCTCACCAGTAGCGCTACCGTCATCGTCGTCGCCGGACCGCTCGCGAGCATCACCGTCACGCCAAACCCGGCGACGATGGCGATCAATGCGACGCAGCAGTTCACTGCCGTCGGCAAGGACGCGCAGGGCAATGTCGTGACGATCACGCCTTCGTGGTCGATCGTCGCCGGCGGCGGCGCGATCAATCCCACGTCGGGACTCTTCACCGCCGGCACCACGGCGGGCACGTTCACCAACACCGTGCGGGCCAGTGTCGGCGCCATCGCCGGGACCGCGACGGTCACCGTGACGGCCGGACCGCTGGCGTCGATCAGCGTGACACCGAATCCCGCCTCGGTACCGACGAGCGCCACGCAGCAGTTCACCGCCGTGGGCCGTGATGCCGGTGGCAACGTCGTTGCGATCACGCCCGCCTGGACGGTCGTGAACGGCGGCGGCACCGTCGACGCCGCGTCGGGTCTCTTCACCGCGGGAACGATCGCGGGGACGTACACCAACACCATCCGGGCGGCGAGTGGAACGATCGCCGGTCTGGCGACCGTCAACGTGACGCCGGTGCTGGCGACGCTCACCGTGACGCCGAACCCCGCCAGCATGTCGACCTTCAACACGCAGCAGTTCGCCGTGACGGGACGTGACGCGAACGGGAACGTCATCCCGACCTCGGGCGTCGTGTGGTCCGTCGTGAACGGCGGCGGCACCATCGACGCCAACTCCGGCCTGTTCACCGCCGGCGGCACCACCGGGACGTTCAACAATACGGTCCAGGCGACCAGCGGCACGGTCACCGGCAACGCGACCGTGAACGTGAGCTCGACGGCCCCGGCCCCGATCGTCAACCTCGGGACGGCGGCCCCGAACGGCATCATGGCCGGGACGGCCTTCACCTGCGTCAATCTCGGCACGATCAACGCCGACATCGCCATCAGCCCAGGCAGCACCGTCACCGGCTTCCCGCCCTGCGTGATCACGGGCGTGCAGCATCTGGCGGACGCCGTCGCGGCGCAGGCGCAGATCGATCTGACGAACGCGTACAACACGTTGGCCGGGCTGCCCTGTCCGCCGGCGAACCAGATCACGGCCAATCTCGGCGGTACCACCAAGGGCCCGGGCGTCTACTGCTCGGCGACGACGATCGGCGTGACGGGCAACCTGATCCTGGACGGTGGCGGCGATCCGAATGCCACCTTCGTCTTCCAGGCGGGCACCGGTCTCACGACCGCCGGCAACATCATCCTCATCAATGGGGCGCAGGCGAAGAACGTGTACTGGCAGGTGGGCAGCTCCGCCACCATCGGTACGGCCTCGCAGTGGAAGGGCAACATCATCGCCCTCACCAGCATCACGCTGGTGGACAATGCGAACCTGATCGGCCGCGCCCTGGCGCGGAACGGTGCAGTGTCGCTGGGCACCGGCAACACCATCACGCTGCCATGACGCCGGCGAGCGCTGGGGCCGGACGACCGTCCGGCTCCAGCATCGCTTCGGCCACGAAGTCTTCAAGGAGAATCACATGTCGATCAGGGCACTAGTGGTTGGAGTCGCGGCGATGGTGTGGGCCGTGCCAGCCGCGGCACAGCAGCGAGGAACGATGGAGTTCGGAGCGTTCGGAAGCGCGGCGAGCTTCGATGAAGCGCTCAGTCTGAAGACCGGGTACGGCGGCGGGGGACGCATCGGCATGTTCCTCGATCCCCGCTGGTCGATCGAGTTCGAGGACGCCGAGATGCGCGCCACGCGGCCGAATGGGCTCAAGGACGTGAACGTCGGCATCCTGTCCGGACGTCTGGTGGCCGTGCCCATCCAGCAGGGGATGTTCTCCCTGCTCCTCGGCGCGGGGGCGGGCGTCTCCACGGAGACGAACTTCCTGCACACCTACGGCGTGGACGCGCTGGTGGGCGCGAAGTTCGCCATCAACGACAAGGCCGCCATCCGCGTGGACGGGGTGTGGGACTGGCTCGCGAACGAGGACTGGAAGTCGTACAAGAGCATCCGCGCGGGATTGAGTCTCTATCGGAATCCCAGACCGGAGATCCGCACCGTCACGGTGGTCACGCCGGCGCCTCCGCCGGTCGTGGTCCACGACGAGAATGTGAGCGCGTCGGAGCTCGCGCGGCTGCGCGCCAGCGATGCGGCGCTCCGGGCACTGCGTGATTCGCTGGCGGCGAACCCGCCGGCGGCATGCGTGCCGTGCCGGGCGGTCCCCGAGAAGAACATCCCGATCCGGAAGGACCAGAAGCCGTAGCGATGACGGCCCGGGCTGACGCTTCAGCCCAGCGAGGCCTGCCGGGCGCACTAGACGCGCGCGGCAGGCCCTCGATCATGGAGCGGATGTGGGATGGAGGTACCGATGGATGCGACCAAGCAAATTCACTGAGGGCGAGATCATGCAGGCGCTGCGGCAGGTGAGAGCTGGTACGCATGCCGTCGACGTCTGCCGAAAGCTGGGCATCACGCAGACCACCTTCTATCGCTGGCGCAGGAAGTACGAGATCGCCGAGGATGCCGAGTCGCGGGAGCTGGCCGAACTTCGCGAGGAGAATCAGAAGCTGCGACAGATCGTGGCGGATCTGCTGCTCGACGCCCGCGGCGCGTCAGGCGCTCGCCGAAAGCGGTAGCAATGACGAGGAGGCCCCGGCGATCCGCTGGAGCCTCTTCGTCATTACGTCCCTCCCACACGGGTGACGATCGAGGCGACGGCATCCCGCGCGAGCGCCCAGCGCGCGTCCCAGTCTCCGCGCACGACGATGACGTTCGCGCGACGCCGGGCGAGGGCCCGACGAAACCGATCGAACATCGCTTCGCGATCGCTCGGCCGGTCGCGCACGCCGTCCGCCACCCACGGCACGTCCACGTCGCACAGCAGATACAGATCGGCCCGCCGCGCGTGCTCGGCGCGCTCGATCCACGGCGGCACGAAGTTGTAGTAATGTCGGGCGTAGAGCACCGTGCTCACGAGATCGGTGTCGAGCACCAGGCTGCCGCCCCCCGCGCGCGCGCGCTCCGCCGCCGGATCGGCGAGGGCGAGATGCTCTCGCGCGATGGGTGACACGTCCGACGCGAGCAGCTCGCGATCCACACGCTCGGCATAGAGGCGAGACGCCTCCGGTATCCACTCGGCGCGCGTGAGCTCGGCGAGCTGCCGAGCGAGCGTCGTCTTGCCCGTGGATTCCGGGCCCGTGACACAGATGCGCTGGATGCGGACCGTCACACGCCGGTCACGCGGCCGCGGCCTGACGCGCGGCGAGCTGCGTCATCGAGCGACGCCAGTCGACGTAGCCGCGCACCGCCAGCACCAGGAACACGGCGTACAGCCCCGCGGTGAGGTAGAGCCCCTTGAACAGGAACATCCCGACGTACAGCACGTCGACGAAGATCCACACGAGCCAGTTCTCCAGCAGCTTGCGCGTCATCATCCACTGCGCGACGAGGCTCGTGCTGGAGAGAAAGGAGTCCATGTACGGGAGCGCGGCGTCGGTGGCATGGCGGAGCAGGGCGCCGAGCAGCGCCGACCCGGCTGCGGCGATCAGCGCCAGCACCGCCGCGATGCGCGGCGGCGTGCGCGTCACGTGCAGCTCGGTCCGACCCTCGCCACCATACAGCCATTCGTACCAGCCGTAGATGGAGAGGGCGGCGTAGATGACCTGGAGCCCCATGTCGGCGTAGAGCTTCGCGTCCCAGAACACCACGGCGTACAGCACGACGTTGACGATCGCCGTCGGCCAGCTCCAGATGTTCTGCTTGACGCTCAGCCAGACGCTGATCGCGCCGGTCACGGCGGCGAGGAGCTCCAGGGGGGACACTAGAAGGCGAGCCGGGCGTTCACGGTGAGGTTGCGCGGGGCGAGCGTGTAGTAGTACGGCTCCATCACCGACGGATCGCTGGAGCTCGCCGCCGGTCCGGGGTAGCCGCCAGTATAGACGCGGCGATCGAACACGTTGCGCATCTGCACGAGGACCTCGTTGCGGCCCGCACGCAGGGTGACGCCGGCGTCGGCATACCAGCTCTCCGGCACCACGAAACGGGGATCGTTGGTGTTGGTCAGCATCATCCGCGAGGTGTAGCGCCCATCGACGTCGAACGAAAGCCACCGGGCGAGGTCGGCGCGCACCCCCTGGCCGCTCACCAGCTTCGGCGTGAGCAGCGCGGTGACGTTGCGGAAGGTCTCGCCCGACGCGTCGTCCAGGTATTCGTCGATGCGCGAATCGGTGAGGGCGGCGGTCGCGACCGCGGTGAGGTGTGGCGTCACCCGCCAGGTGAGATCCCCCTCGACGCCGCGCCGCTGGCTGCGCGCGACGTTCTTGCGCAACAGGTATCCGATCTCGTTGATCGCGCCGATCGGCGCGATCTCGTCGCGGAACTGCATCAGGAAGAGGTTGGCCTGGGCGCTGAGCGTGGCGCCGCGCCAGGTGACGCCCGTTTCCAGGTCGCGCACCGACTCCGGATGCACGCGCGTGAGCGGGTACACGGAGCGCGCGGTCACGCTGTCCACGTCGTCGGCGCCGGCGAACATGTCGGCGCGCGTCGGCTCGCGGCCGTTGAGTCCTGCACTCGCATACGCGACGAGCCCATCGCTCACCCGCACGCTCACCCCGGCCTTCGGGTTCACGAACGACCAGTCGACCGACGCCGGTTCGACGCCCGAGCCCTCGGTGGGCCGATAGCGGAACTGCGCGAGCCGGAGCTGGAGGTCGCCGGAGAACGTCGCGCGGCCGCGCGTGACGGATCCCTTGGCGAACGCACTCTGCTCGCCCTTGTAGCCGGTGTTGTCGTAGTAGCGCGTGTCCAGCCCCGGCCGCGTCAGCAGGAAGTGCTCGCGGGCATATCTCGAGACGTGCACGCCGAGCGA
>DASSIC010000039.1:0-2042 GCA_035692325.1 Gemmatimonadaceae bacterium
AGAATGAATGCACCGTCGCCGCGGACGACGTGGTGGTCTGCACCAACGGATCGATCAGCGACATGATGGTGACGCACATCAAGCAGGCGCCCTATCGCACCTTCGTCGTCGCCTTCCGCGTGCCCAAGGGGAGCGTGCCCGATGCGCTGTACTGGGACACCGGCGACCCGTACCACTACGCGCGCATCCAGCCGCTCGACGCGACGAACGACGTGCTGATCGTGGGCGGCGAGGACCACAAGACGGCGCACGAGGACGACGCCGGCGACCGCTTCACGCGGCTGGAGCAGTGGACGCGCGCGCGCTTCCCCATCGCCGGCGAGCGCGCGGCGCAGTGGTCGGGGCAGGTGCTCGAGCCGCACGACTATCTCGCCTTCATCGGCCGGAATCCCGACGGCGCCGAGCACGTGTGGCTCGCCACCGGCGACTCGGGGATGGGAATGACGCACGGCACGATCGCCGGCATCCTGCTCGGCGACCTGCTGCTCGGCAAGGAGCATCGCTGGGCGAAGCTCTACGACCCGAAGCGCGTCACGCTGCACCACACCGAGCTGGCGACGATGGCGAAGGAGAACGCGGACGTCGCCGCGCAGTTCGTGGACTACGTGACGCCGGGCCAGGTGGACGACGTGTCGTCGATCGCGCCGGGCGAAGGGCGCGTCGTGCGCCGCGGGGTGCACAAGATCGCCGCCTACCGCGACGAGGAGGGGACGCTGCACGAGTGCTCGGCGGTGTGCACGCACCTCAAGTGCATCGTGGACTGGAACACGGCGGAGAAGAGCTGGGACTGTCCCTGCCACGGGTCGCGGTTCTCGGCGACGGGCACAGTGATCGCGGGACCAGCGACCATGGATCTTGAAAAGCTGTGAACGGTGAGCGGTGAACCGAAGACAGCGGGACGGGTTAACGGGTGAATCGAGGCAACGTAGACGGCGGGACGGCGTGAAGAGTCAACGGCGTTGACGAAGTTGACTCGATCACGCTCCCCGGCGGCGACCCTTCACCGTTTCACCTGTCCCGCTTGGCTGTCAGTGCTCGCTCTTGGGAATCGTAAAGGAAACCGTCGTCCCCTTGGGCGAACTTTCCGCCCAGATCCGCCCCCCGTGCTGGGTGACGATCGCCCGGCAGAGGAACAGTCCGAGCCCCGCCCCGCGCTCCTTCGTCTCGCCCCCGTCCACCTTCACGAATGGCTCGAAGATCGACTCCAGCTTGTCGGCGGGGATGCCGGGGCCTTCGTCGCGCACGGTGATGCGCACCTGATCCTCCTCGTCGCGCGCGGTGAGCGTGATCGTGCTGGCGGTGGGGGCGAAGTTGGCCGCGTTGCCGATGAGGTTCGTCACCACCTGCTCGATGCGCGCGGCGTCCACCCACAGCTCCACCGGCGTCGTGCGGATCTTGAGCGTGAGCTCGTCCTGCGCCAGCCGCGCGCGCGTGCGCTCCTGCGCGATCTCGAACAGCTGATCCACGGCGATGAACGAGGGACGCAGCCGCTCGGTGCCGGTCTCGATGCGCTCGACGTCGAGCAGGTCGCCCATCAGCCGGTCCAGCCGGTCGACGTTGCGCGACGCCATGCCGACGAGCATCCGCTCGCGCTCCCCCTGATCCGGCTTGGCGCGCATGAGATCGAGCGCGCCGCGCATGGCGGTGAGCGGCGTGCGCAGCTCGTGGCTCGCCATCGCGATCAGCTCGCTCTTGAGCTGCGCGGCGCGCAGCTGCTCGGTGACGTCCTGCCCCACGCTCGCCGTGCCGACGACCGCGCCGGCGTCGTCGCGCAGGAGCGTGCTGTCGAAGCGGATGCGTCGGCGCTCGCCCGCGCGCGTGACGATGTCGTTCTCGTGGTGCCGCGGCACCTCGCCGCGCGCGATCTGCTCGTGGAACAGCGCCGCGATGTTCTCGTCCGGCGGCACGAAGCGCGCGAACCAGTCGGTGCCCATCACCTCGTGACGACGCCAGCCGGTGAGCTGCAGGGTGAAGTCGTTCACGAAGGTGATGCAGCCGCTGGTGTCCAGGCAGACGGCGACCGATCGGACCGTCTCGAGCAC
>DASSIC010000040.1:0-4630 GCA_035692325.1 Gemmatimonadaceae bacterium
GTACGCGTTGTTCGTCGGCCTGGCGCATCAGCAGGTCCTCGCCGACTGGCTTCGCGAGCGCGACGTCGCCGTGTCGCGACTGCAGGCCGAGCTGGCCGAGGCGCGGCTCGTCGCCGGCACGTCGCGCGCTCGGCCGGAGCAGATCCTCGACACCCTCGAGGAGCTCGCCGACACCGTGGTGACCGATTCGCTCGGCACCGAGCGCGCGCTCTCCACGATGGCCAGCCAGCTTCGCCGTTCGCTCGATGGGAACGCCGGGCGAACGGATCGGCCCGAGTACGTCCTGCAATGAGCCAGGCCAACGAACCGCTCCGCGTCGTGGTGGTGGACGACGAGCCCCTCGCGCGACGCCGGCTGGCGCGGCTGCTCCGGAAGCACGCGTCGGTGGATGTCGTGGCCCAGTGCGCCGGCGGCCGCGCCGCCATCGACGCCATCACGGAGCACGCGCCGCAGCTCGTCTTCCTCGACATCCAGATGCCCGACCTCGATGGATTCGGCGTCGTGGAGGCGATCGGGCCCGAGCGGATGCCCGCCGTCGTCTTCGTCACCGCGTACGACGCATACGCGCTGCGCGCCTTCGACGTCCACGCCGTCGACTACCTGCTCAAGCCCTACGACGAGGAGCGGTTCGAGACCGCGCTCGCCAGAGCGCAGGCGCGCATCCGCGCCCGCGCGAACGACGGCCAGGGCGACGACGATCGCCTGCGCGCGCTGCTGCAGGAGATGTTGGCGGCCAGCGACGGCCCGGCCAAGCCGCGCTATCCCGAGCGCCTGGCCGTACGCACCAGCGACGCGACGCGCATCGTGCAAATGAAGGACGTGGACTGGTTCGAGACGTACGGAAACTACGTGCGTGTGCACGTCGGCCGATCGACGTACCTCATCCGCAGCACCGCCGCGCGCCTCATGGACGACCTCGATCCACACCAGTTCGCGCGGATCCATCGCCGCTATCTCGTGAACCTCGATCGCGTGATGGAGATCCAGCCCTGGTTCGGCGGCGACGCCGTGGTCATCCTCCGCGACGGCACCAAGCTGCGTCTCTCCCGCTTCTACAAGGACGCCTTCAACGCACGCATGGTCGGCGATCGTCCCGAGGCCGAGCGCACGCCGACGCCGTAGCTCACGGACAGCTCGGCAGTCGGCGCGCGTCGTCCGGTGGGAGGAGCGAGGCAGTGGTGTGCACGAGAGAGCACGACTCGCCACGCAGCGGGCCGAGTCGCGCGGCGGCGCGCAGTGAGGCGCCGGCGCGCTGCGGATCGGCGGCGGCCAGAAAGGCGCGCGGCTCGTAGAAGGAGATGAATGCGCCGATGTTCGACAGCCGTCGCGTCGCCGCATCGCGCTCGAGCGAATCGGCGCTCGCCGCGCGGCGCTGCAGCACCTCCACGCCGAGCTTGTCGAGCAGCACGTCGGGCTCCAGCGCCGGACGCGCCGTCCGCGCGTCGCGCAGGGCGGCATACTCCCGTGCGAGATCCTTCTGGTCGTCGCGTGCCAGCTCCCGCGCCCGCTCGCGCAGTGCCCGCAGCGGCTCGCGCGCCGCAAGGTCGTCGGCTCGCGCCAGCGCACGCCGCCCCTCGGGGCGGCCCGGCACATCCAGCGAGATCTCGCGGAATCGCGTCTCGGCGGCGTCCCACTGGCCGACGCGTTCGAGCGAATCCGCGTACGCGAGATCGCGCTCCAGCGCGTGCGTCACGAACGCGCTGTCCATCGCACGGCGGCCACCCAACATGGCGCGCAGCTCCAGCCAGTCCACCGCCTGCTCGCACAGCGAGCGCGGAGGCCACGAATGCGGACCGCGGAACCACGCCATGCGCGAGGGGACGTGCGCGAGTCGCAGCCGCGTCGCCAAGCCGCGCATCTCCTCGTAGTTGAAATCGGTCGTTCCCGCCGAGCCGAAGAAGGCGAAGCTCGAGTCGGCGCCGAACGCCATCTCCGGACCGCCGGCGCTGAACGACACGCCGCCCCCGGTTCCGAACATCCCCGCCACCCTGGGGCGCAGCTCGGCGGCGAGCCCCCACGCGATGCGCGCCGTCCCCGAGAAGCCCGCCAGATAGAGGCGCGTCGTGTCCATCGACGCGTGCTGCTGCGTCCACGCCAGCATCGCGTTCATGGCGTCGACGTTGGGGTTGCCGTCGGTGTCGCTCGCCGAATTGTACGAGCTCACGACGAGCCAGCCATGCCGCTCGGCCCCGCCCGCGAAGAGGCGCAGCGCAAGCTCCCCGCGTCCCCGCGGATCGAGCACGAACAGCACCGGCACGGGACGCGACCGGTCGAAGCCGGAGGGGAAGTAGGCCGCGACGTGCTGAGTGGAATCGCCCGCCACCGCTTCGCGCGCGACGAGCCGGCCGGGAAGGGGAGCGTCCTGTGCGCCGCCGGCGCGCGAAAGGGCGAGGAGCGCGGGGAGAACGAGTCTGAGGCGGGACGACGTCACCAATCGATTCCTCGTCGCGGGCAATGGCGAACGGCTCGGCCGATGAATCGCGCCGGAACCCGCGACCTCGCCACGCCGTAGTGACGAGACGACACCGACGCGGGCCGAAGCGAGCGATCCGCGCCGCGGATGACCGACGGTTCGCTCGGCAAGCAGCGGCTGGCAGTCCCGAATCGGCTCCTCACCCCGCGAATGTAGCCGCTCGCCCCAATTCCGGTGTCCAACCCCTGTGCGCCAGACATCATGTCGGCCTGATGACCCCCCACCGCTGATGCGTCCGATCCCGCCGCGGCGTCGCGCAGCCATCAGGCGAATCATGACCGGCGTCGTGATCGCCGGTACGCTCGCCATCGTGCGCCATGCCTGGCGCCGGCTCGTCATGCCCGGCACCGACATCGTGCCGTTTCGCGTGGTGGCCGAGGTGCACCTCTTCTGGCTGTGCGCCGCCCCGCTCATCCTCCTGCACGCGCGGCGTGCGCTCGCCCCCGGTGCGACGCGGCGCGACCGGATACGGCTCGGCGTGCTGGTGGCGCTCACGCTCGTCGGGGAGCCCACCTGGACCTGGCTCGTGGTCCAGTTCAACGACTATCACACGTATCTCCGGTCGGCGATCGTCGGCCGCACCGACCTGAACGCCATGGTCGTCGTGCTGCTCATCGGTCTCGAGCTCACCGAGTTGCGCGTCGAGGCGGCGCGCGAGCAGCTCGCCACGCACGCGCGCCTGCTGCGATCGGTCGCCGAAGCACACCTCGCCGCACTCACGCTGCATCTGCAGCCGCACTTCCTGTTCAACACGCTGCAGCTCGTCGCGGAGTGCGCGCGCACCGACGCGGAGCAGGCGGCGAGCGTGGTGCGCGCCCTGCGCCGGCTTCTCGCCGAGTCGGCGCGGCATACGACGCGGCGCGTGGTCACCGCGGCCGAGGAGATCGATTTTCTCCGGGCGTATCTCTCGATCCAGCTGACGCGATTCGAGGAGCGCCTGCACGTGGAGATCGACGTCGATCCACGGGTCGCCAACGCGGCCGTCCCGCACATGCTGCTTCAGCCGATCGTGGAGAACGCGATCCAGCACGGCATCGGCCGACGCGCGCAGGGGGGCACCATCTCCATCATCGTGCGCGCGATCGAGGAAGGGCGACGACTGCTCGTGCTCGTCCGCGACGATGGTCCAGGTCCCGATACCGATCTGCGCCTGCGCGGGCGGCAGGGACGCGGCATGACCAACACCCGAGCGCGGCTGGCCGCCATGTACGGCGACGACTTCGTGCTCGGCCTGCGCCAGATCGGCCACCTCGGCGCCGAGACGCGCATCGACATCCCGCTGCGCGAGGTGCGGGGAGCCGCGGAGGGAGAGCGTACGAGCGAGGAGGTGTCGATCGAAGCGCCGCTGCCGCATCGTACCTGGCTGTCGCGACTCGCCGTCGCATGGACGCTCGTGCTGCTCGTGCAGCCGGCCGTGCTGATGCTGGCGCGGCGCGAGCAGCTCGGGCCGGAGAGCGCACCGCTTCGTCTGCTCTTCACGAGCCACCTCCGCGAGATCCCCTTCTATTTGATGGCGTTCGCCGCCGCCGAGCTGGTGGAGCGGCTGCGCCGCGACGACGACGTCCAGCGCGGCTGGGTGGTCGGGGTGCATCTGCTGGCGGCCTTCGGCGTGATCTGGGTGCACGAGATCGCCAATCCCCTCGTCAACGCGCTCGTCGGGCCCGAGCTCGCGATGGAGAGCTCCCCCGCGCTGTTCGGCCTGCGCGTCTTTCTCGTCTACGGCGCCACGGTGGTGTTCGCGCGGGCGCACATGCTCACGCACTGGGCGGCAGCACGATCGAGCGTGGTGCGCGACGTCAACGAAACGCTCAAGGAGGCCGAGCGCCACGTGTGCCGCGCGCAGGTCCATCAGCCGGCCGTGCTCGCGTCCCTGCGCGAGCTCGAGCGGAGCTGCGACATCGGCGCCGACGCTGTGGATGCCCGTGCGCAGGCGCTCGCGAGCCTGCTGCGGCTCTGCCTCGATGCACTCGACCTCCCCGAGCACGATGTGGAGGCCGATCTGCGCATCGCCGACGCCTACTGCGGGGTGTTCGCGATCGACGGCACCAACGTCGGCATCACCGACGAAGGCGCCCTCAATGCCGTGGTACCCCCAGGCACCCTGGCGACTGCCATCGCCTCGCTCGGTGCTCGTCCCGCCGAGCGCCCGCTCATCGA
>DASSIC010000041.1:0-4176 GCA_035692325.1 Gemmatimonadaceae bacterium
TATCGTCTGGGTGAGCGCACGCAGTTCCGACTCGACCGTGAGCAGCGCCGCGACGTCGTCGATGTACTGGGTCAGCACGTCTCGCGCGGTGCGCCGCGATTCGAGCACCGCGGGCAGTGCCGATGCCCCCTCGCGATACGCCGTGAGGGACTTCGCCGCGACGCGTTCGGCGCTCACGACGAGCGTCTGGTCGCGTGTCACGCGCGCTCGCAGCGATTCGCGCTCGCGCAGTCCTTCCACGAGCCGTTGGCGGACGGCCAGCCGCGTCGCCGCCAGCTCCGCCCGCGCCCGCTCACGCTCCGCCTGCGCCTGGGCGATCGGACCCTGGTTTCGATTGAAGAGCGGCAGCGGGATCGAGACACCGATCGTTGGAAGGAGCTTGTTCGGTGGGTCCTCCGCCGGATCGCCCCATTCGACTCCAAGCTGCACCGACGGCACACCGAGCACTCCGCGCCGCTCTCGCGCGATCGCGAGCTCGGCAGCCGTGAGCGATGCCTCGGCGGCCGCGATGCTCGGCATCGTGCTCGAGACGCTGGGTGCGCCCGACGCGAGCAGTGCGCCCGCCAGGTATTCCGGCGGCGCAGACGGCGTCGCGGCGATCGAGTCGATACGAGGGGAAGGCGCGACGGCGTCGCGCATCGGGAGGCGGAGCGAGTCGACCAGGATGAGCGTCGCGCTGTCCGCCGGAATGCCCATCAGCGTCTGCACCGTGAGCACGGCGCTCATGAACGTCAGCGAATCGGTGGCCGTCACGTTCCACTGCTGCCCGGCCGTGATCGTCGCCAGATCCACATCGAGATCGCTCGCATCCCCGGCGTCTCGGCGCGCCGCGGTCATGAGGCGCAGGCTGTCCGCGTCGCGCGCCGTCTGACGCGAGAGCCTGAAGCGCGCCTGCGCCGCCAGTGCCACCGTGTAGGTGGTGTCCACCTCCAGGAGCGCGGCGGTGCGCTCCGAGAGGAATCGCAGTCGTGCCGCGCGCGCGGTGGCGGTCGCGGCGCCCACTCGAGCGCCGCGCGACCAGGGCGCGTCGATCGGCACGTCGAGGATGAGATGCTTCTGCGGCGCCGACTTCGAGTACGTCGCCGCGAGCGACGGATTGGGGAGCGCACGCGCCGTGATGAGCGCCGCGCGCGCCGCGGCGGTATCCGCCCGCGCGAGCGCGACGCGTGGGCCACCCGAGAGCGCGGCACGCGCGGCGTCGGCGCGCGTGACGGGTTGCGCGTCGGTCCGGCGGGAAGCGGTAACGAGGAACAGCGTGGCGGCCAGCACGTGATGCGAACGCGTCGAGAGAGAGCGACTCACCCTCAATACGCTAGTGCGGCGACCTGTCAGGACTATTACACAGCGGTCTGTCCGGCACCCGCCGCGGGTCGTGGAAAGGTGACCGTGGCCCGCACCCCCTGTCCCGGTTCGGATGCCAGCGCGATGCGCGCGCCGTGGACGGTCGCGATCCACTGGGCGATGGCCAGCCCGAGTCCGGCGCCCCCCTCACGTGGCCGAGAGGGATCGCCTCGGTAGAACCGCTCGAACACGTGTGGCAGCTGATCCGCGGGGATGCCGCAGCCGGTGTCCTCGACGGTGAGTGTCGGTACGGGCTCAGGCTGCACCCGAACGCGCACCGACCCGCCGGCGGGCGTGAACTTCACCGCATTGTCGAGCAAAACGACCACCAGCTCGCGCACCAGGGCCGCGTCACCCTCGATGGACGTCTCCTCGAACTCCTCCACCTCGAGCGACACGCTGGCCGCCTGGGCGAGCGTCTGCACCGAGACCGCCGCGTCGATCACGACGTCGTCCAGGAAGAAGCGCTCATGTGCCACCGGACGCTCGCCCGCGTCGGCGCGCGCGAGAGTGAGGAGATCGTCCACGATGCGACCGAGGCGATTCGCTTCGTGTCCCATGCCGCGCAGCACCGACGCGTAGTCGTCCGGCGCGCGCGGCGCCTGCAGAGCCACATCGGCCCGCGTGCGCAGCACGGCGATGGGCGTTCGCAGCTCGTGCGCCGCGTCGGCCATGAAGCGTCGCGTGTACGCCATCGAGCGCTCCACGGGCGCCGTGGACTTCATCACCAGGAAGTAGCCGCCCGCGAGCACCAGCACGACTGCGGCGAGCGCCGCGCCCCCGAACGCCGCGATCAGCGCCGCGAAGCGGTCGGCGAGCTCCACTTCGTCGGCCACCGCGGCGGCGACCAGCATCTGCCCCGACGCCAGGCGGAAGGCCTGCGCGTGCAGCCACAGTGTGTGGTCCTGTCCGATGTCCTTCTGGTCGTCGAAGCTGCCGTTCTGCGCGGCGTGCCGAGCCGCGGACCGGATCCAGTGCGTCGCCGAGTCGGGACGGATCGGCGCGCCGGCGCTGTCGAGTAGATAGAGGATGCGGTCGGGAATGTGCAGCTCGTCCACCGCGTCCACGACGTCGCCGCTCGCGCCCTTCGACTCCCGCTCGCGAATGCGCGCCGCGCTCGCCAGCTCCTGCGTCGCGTCGGCGAGCGAATCGGTGAGCTGGCGCTCGAATTGACTGTGGATCACCACGTACAGCCCCCCGCCGAGCAGCAGCAGGATCAGCCCGAAGGTGGCGGCATACCACGCCGTGAGTCGTCGCCGAAGCCGCGCCAGCGGCTGGATGGCGGGACGGCCGCTCACACGCCGAGCCGGTATCCCGCGCCGCGCATCGTGTGAATCAGCTTCGGCTCGAAGTCGTCATCGAGCTTGCGGCGCAACCGGCGCACGAGCACCTCGAGGACGTTCGTGAAGGGATCGTGGTTGTCGTCCCACACGTGCGCCGTGATCATCGCGCGATCCAGCACCTCGTCCGGGTGCAGCGCGAAGCACTCGAGCAGCGCGAACTCCTTGGCCGTCAGCTCGATGGCGCGGCCGCCGCGGTGCGCGCGACGGGCCGCCAGGTCGATCTCGAGATCGGCGATCGTGACCGTACGCGGCGTGAGCGCTGGCCGGCGACGTGCCAGCGCGCGCACGCGCGCCAGCAGCTCCTGCAGCGCGAACGGCTTGGTCAGGTAGTCGTCCGCCCCCGCGTCCAGCCCGGTCACCCGGTCGTCCACCGCATCGCGCGCCGTCAGCATCAGGATCGGTGTCGTCACGCCCTCCGTCCGCAGCTCGCGACAGAGCTCGAACCCGGATCCGCCGGGCAGCATCACGTCGAGGATCAGCGCATCGTGCTCGCCGCTGCGCGCCATCTGCAGTCCATCGGCGAACGTTCCGGCGATCGTCACGCGCGCGCCGGCCTCGCGCAGCCCCATCGCCACCTCGCGCGCGAGCTCCGCGTCGTCTTCGACGAGCAGCACCTTGATCATGGAATCCCATCCGTGAGGCTCATGATCGCAACTTGCCATGCAGGCGTGCCGGCCGCCATCGTTGGCGGGCAACCATCCCTGGAGACCTCGTCATGTCCCGACCCATCCCCCTGCTGGCGCTCGCGCTGCTCGCCGCACTCCCCGTTCGCGCTCAGCAGCCAGCGTCGCTCACGCCGCGCCAGCAGCTCGCGCGGGAGGTGTACCGGGAGCTCATCGAGATCAACACCGTGGATTCCGTCGGCTCGGTCACGCGCGCCGCCGAGGCGATGGCTCGGCGCTTCCGCGCGGCGGGCTTTCCCGCGAGCGACGTGCGGGTGCTCGTCCCGCCCGGCAAGCCGACGAAGGGCAACCTCGTCGTGCGCTACCGGGGCCGGCCAGGCGCCACACGCAAGCCGATCCTCCTCCTCGCCCACCTGGACGTGGTGGCAGCGCTGCGCAGCGACTGGACGCTCGATCCCTTCGTCTTCACCGAAAAGGATGGCTATTTCTACGGCCGCGGCACCGGCGACGACAAGGCCATGGCGTCCATCTTCGTCGCGAACCTGCTCGAGGATCGGAAGAACGGCTGGGTCCCCGATCGCGACGTCATTCTCGCGCTCACCGCGGACGAGGAAGGGGGCGACGCGAACGGCGTGGACTTCCTGATCGAGCGGCATCGCGCCCTGATCGACGCCGCGTTCGCGATCAACGAGGGAGGCGGCGGTTCGCTGCGGGACGGCAAGCCCTTCCTCAACAGCGTGCAGGCGGCGGAGAAGATCTACGCCGACTTCACGCTCACGGCGCGCAATCGCGGCGGTCACTCGAGCGTACCGCGCCCGGACAACGCGATCTACGAGCTGGTGGATGCGCTCGGTCGGGTCGCGCACTAC
>DASSIC010000042.1:0-3495 GCA_035692325.1 Gemmatimonadaceae bacterium
GTGCTCTCGCCGGTTCCGGCCGGACGGGCTTCCGGCAGCAGCGCCGCCAGCTGACGCTGCACGGTGCGGACGTTCAGTGCCGCGGGGCCCACCAGAATCGTATGCACCAGACTCTCCGCCAACCAGGATTCAGCGACTCCCCGATGCCGCCACGGCACCGGGCGATGGCGCGCGGGCTACGGGCGATCTTCGGGGGAGCAGCCGCCGCGAGCATCCTAACCGCCGCCGTCGGCTGTGACAAGCACGCGGAGGGCGAGACCGCACCGGTGAAGCAGCAGACGAGCCTCGCCGGAAAGCCGACCGTCCTGTTCCTCCTCTTCGGCGACCACAACGATCCCCGGCTCCTCCCGGTCGCGACGATCGGGCACGGTCGGATCTCTCCCATCTCCCTGGATGCCGAGGGATGGCGGAAGTTCGACGGCCTCTATTTCACGAAGGGCTCCGAGATGGCGGTCTACCGTCGCGGTGCCGCACTCGGCAGTGCCGTGGTGCGGCGCGGGATGTGGGACGGCGACGAACCGCTCTACAAGCTCCCCGGCTGTCGGGCGCTCCGTCCTCTCGCTGCAGCCACGCTCGCCGCTGCGCCGGCCGACGTCGTCACGCTGGAGCTGCTGGGGACGAGCGATCCGCTGCCCTCCGTTCCGACGCGTCCGGAGGTAGGACCAGCGATGGTGGACAGCGCCCGCGAGGTCGCAGCGCGCGTGGCAGGTCGCCAGGGACTTTCGGCCACCGACCGCGCCGACCTGGAGCTGACCGTCAACGCCTTCCACACTGGTGCCACCAGCAAGCCGACGCTCGTGGCCTCCTATTCGGAGCGCGGGGGCGGGGGCGGGTCGAGCGCTCGGCACGTCTTCGTGCTCGCGGACTCCGCCGGCACCGGCGGCTACGACGCCACCTTCGTCCACACCGCGAAGGACAGCGTCCCCGAGTACCGGCGCCTGATCGACCACGTCGACCTGACGGGCGACGGTGTGGACGAGATAGTGCTGGAAGGGTGGCGCGCGGGTGGCGACACCTACCTCGTCGTCATGAAGTACGACGCCGGCCGCTGGCACGAGGTCGCGCGCGGCGACAACACCTGGTGCGCCGACCCGCCCAAGAAGTAGCGCCCTACTCGACGCCGATGTCCCACGCCTGCTGGAGATCCTTCCTGGAGTAGGCGCGGAACGCCGTGAGCGTCTGCGTCCGCTGCAGCCCCGGCACCTTGGGAAAGCTCTCCGTCACCACCTTCGCGATCTGGTCGTACTCGGCCACCTTCACGATCGCCACGAGATCCCACTCGCCGCTCACGGAATAGACATCGGTCACGCCGTCGATCTCGGCCAGGTACTGCGCCGCGGCGGGGATGGAGGCCGGCTCGGCCCGGATTAGCACGATCGTGGTGATCACGGCGCGATGGTCAGGATGAAGGAAAGGGCGGCACGTTGAGCAGCCAGAGCCCCGCGATGCGGCTCTGTGGATCGACGTCGAGCAGGAGATCGCGACCGAGCCGGACGGTGCGGACGTCGCGCTTTGGACCGACGCGAAAGTGGATCGTCCGCTCGGCCTCGTCGGACTCGGCGAGCAGCGCCGTCTCCACCTCCAGCAGCACCGCGCCGGGCTGCGATGCGCGGTGCGGCACGACGACGCGGGCGTCTTCCTCCGGCACCGGCACCGAAAGCGTGGGATGCTTCTGCACGTCGGGCCAGACCGCCACTTCGAGGCCAAGGATGCGTCCCTTCACGACGTCCAGGATGAGCCAGGCGCCGTCGCTGCCCTCGAGCTCGAGGGACCCCGAGGGGCCCACCGCGTCGTCGGTCGCCTCGAGGCGCGCCGTCAGGATGTCGGTGTCGGTGTCCCACCGGAACTCCACGGCGGGAGGCGAGCCGGTGGTCGGCTCCAGCTGCACGGCAATGTTCACAGCGTTCCTCCCTCGGCCTCGACTCAAGTTGCGGCGCCAGACCTTCACGACGTCGCCCTTCCGATGCGACACGGCGCAAACGAATGCGTGTTCGTCGGTGGCGCCGAGAGATATACCGTTCGGGTCGGCGGCGAGACAGGGGGTTTGCTCGGTGGCCCCCCATGCGGCGTCCGGCTACCTTTCAAGGACGTTTGACAACTTGGCGGCGCGCGTGGGCGTGCCCGGACCGGAGCGAGGGATTCCGTGGAGAATGAGGCGAAGGAGCCGACGGGTGTGACCCGTGGGCAGAACGCGGTGCACGTGATGCCGCTCGACTGGTCGGCAGCGGAGCGCGTCCTGGCCACGATGATCGACCGCATCGATCCGGCGCGGCCCGACACCCAGCTTCTCGTGGTGACGGCCGACGCCGAGAGTGCCGCCGCGGCCGCCGATGCCCTCGTTCACGCGGTGGGTGATCGCGCCGTCCGGGTCGTTGCCGCCACCTCGAGCCCGCGGGCCTCGCGGCTGCTCAGGATCGCCCCCTCGCACGTCGTCGCCGGCGCACCGGCCGAGCTGGTCGCGCTGCTCCAGGGCTCGGCGCTCAAGCCGGAGAGCGTCCGTGGCGTGCTCTTCGCCTGGCTCGACCCGATTCTTGGCACCGTCGACGCCGCACCTCTCGAGACGCTGCTCGGCGAGCTGCCCAAGGAGGGCGCGCGCGTCGTCCTGGCGGGCGAGCTGACACCGGCCTTCGAGGAGCTGATCGAGCGCTATGCGCGCCGTGCGCGCCGCGCGGTGGAGGCCGCCCCCGAGGCGGCCGGTGCTGCTCCGCTGAACGTGGAGTACGTGACGACCGCGGGAACCGCTCGCGCCGCCACGCTGCGCCGCCTGCTCGATGCGCTCGACCTGCCGCGCGCCGTGCTGTACGCGCGCACGGAGCCCGCGCGGCGCGACGCCATTCGCATCGCCCGCGCGCTCGGCTATCCCGCGGACGCGGTGCGCATGAGCGACGAAGGGGGCGAGACCTCCGCCGGTGATCCGCTCGTGCTGGTGGAGC
Source organism: Gemmatimonadaceae bacterium (assembly GCA_035692325.1). Lineage (GTDB taxonomy): Bacteria > Gemmatimonadota > Gemmatimonadetes > Gemmatimonadales > Gemmatimonadaceae > AG11. The sequence goes on from DASSIC010000042.1 coordinate 2,934, forward strand.
TGCCGACGTCGCGCGAGGAGATGCGCGCCCTCGTCGGCGCCTCGCCGCGGCGCATCTACGCCCTGGTGCAGCCCTCGCAGCTCGCCAGCCTGCGCGCGCTCCTGGGCGGTGGGACGATGACGCCCGTTGCGCTGATCGAAGCCGCCGAGCGGGCGCGCGGCAAGGACGCAGCGATGCGGTCGTCGCTGCGCGACGTGCTCACCTCCGGCGACGTGCGGCGCGAAGTGCTCGCCCTCGAGCCGCTGCTCGCCGAGTTCGACGGGATCGAGATCGCCGCCGCGGCGCTCAAGCTGCTCGAGCAGCAGCGGCCGGTGCGTCCCGCCGCCGCCACGGCGCAGACCCAGCCCATGCAGCGCCTGTTCGTCAACCTCGGCGAGAAGGACGGCATTCGCGCGCAGGAGATCATCGGCGCCATCACCACCGAGGCGGGGATCCCGGGCTCGCAGATCGGCAAGGTCGAGGTGCGCGACACGCATTCGATCGTGGAGGTCGCTGCATCCGTCGCCGAGCTCGTGGCGGGCAAGCTGACGGGGAGCGCGGTACGCGGACGTCGGGTGCAGGC
>DASSIC010000043.1:0-4723 GCA_035692325.1 Gemmatimonadaceae bacterium
AACGGCTTCCCCTACTTCACCTGGGGAGACGTCGCCGGAGTCGCCGATCCCAGCCTGCTGCAGAAAATCGGAGACCGACTGCTCCACTGGCGGATCATGGGGGTGCTCCAGCGGATCGGCATCGCCTACATGGTCGCCGCGCTGCTCACTCAGCGAACATCATTGAAACAGCAGGCCACCATCATCGCCAGCCTGCTCCTCGGATACTGGTTCGTGATGACGGTGCTGCCGGTGCCGGGCGAAGGCACCATCGGCGCCCTGCTGCTGAACGACGCACCCCGCACGATGGCGGCATGGACCGACCGGCTCGTGCTCGACTGGAGCCGCTGGGGGATGGGCAACCACCTCTGGGTGTCCGGGGTGACCTGGGACCCGGAGGGCGTCCTCAGCACCGTACCGGCCATCTGCACGGCCATGCTGGGCAATCTCGCCGGCCGGTGGATCGGCGAGCGTCGCCCCCTGACCGAGCGCCTCTCCGGCATGTTCGCCGTGGGCGCGCTCGCGATGATGGCCGCCATGATGTGGCACTGGGTCTTTCCGATCAACAAGAGCCTCTGGACCAGCTCCTACGTGCTCTTCACGGCCGGCATGGCCGCCGTGAGCCTCGCGACGATCATGTGGATCGTGGACTTCCAGAAGATCCGCGGTTGGACCAGGCCGTTCGTCATCTACGGCATCAACCCGATCATCGCCTTCATCGGGTCAGGGGTGATGGCTCGCCTGATCTACTCCATCATCAAGGTGGACTCGGACGGAAGGCGGATCCCCCTGCAGGCCTGGCTGTATCAGACCTTCTTCGCCTCCTGGCTCAGCCCCGTGAACGCGTCCCTGGCCTTTGCGATCGCGTTCGTGCTGTTCTGGTACGGGATCCTCTACGTGCTGTACAAGAAGAACATCATTCTGAAGGTCTGACGGGGGGGAGGGGACGCCGGGGGTGCCGCCTCCCGTCTTCCCCCCTCCCACCGTCCGGTCTTTTTCTTGCCCTTTTCCGCCCCGATGCATCGACTCCACTTCCGGCCGAGCGCTCCACGCGTGACGGCAGCTCTGTTCCTTGCCGCCCTGCTCCTCGCGCCGTCGGGGGATAGCCTGTCGCTGCTCGCGCCAGGGGCCGACCACGGGCCGGCGATCTCCAGCGTGGGAACCGCCGAGGCGCAGTCGCGCACTCGGCGCGCGCGCGCCAAGCGACCCACGACTCGGCGCGTGCGCGCGACGCGCGCGCCGGCCGCCCCTTCGTTCGGATGGACCTCGCCGCGCGGCGCGGCCGAGCTGTCGAACGACTTCGCGAACATGATCAACAATCGGGTGCGGAGCGGCAAGTTCGGCGTCATGGTCGTGTCGCTCACGCGCGGCGATACCCTGTTCGCGCACGGCGCCGGCGACATGATGCAACCCGCGTCGACGATGAAGCTGTACTCCACCGCCGCGGCGCTCGACCGGTTCGGACCGGAGCACACTTTCTCGACGGACGTGCTGCGCGACTCGGCGACTGGTGGCGTCGTGGCCGGCAACCTGTACCTGCGCGGCGACGGCGACCCCTCCATGTCGACGCGCTTCTGGAAGGATCCCAACTATCCGATGACCACCCTGGCGCGGTCGGTGGCCGCGGCGGGCGTGAAGCAGGTGAAGGGGGACCTGATCTACGACGCGAGCGCGTTCGACGACCAGAAGATCCCCGACGGCTGGAAGACGAAGTACCTGGGCGCGGCGTATGCCGCGCGAGTGTCCGCTTTGTCGCTCAACGAGAACGTGTTCTGGGTGGCGGTGCGCCCCGAGGGCGGTTCGGCGCACGTCGAGCTCGAGCCGGCGTCCACGGCGCTCCCGCTCACCAACAACGTGCGCGTCGTACGGGGGAGCAGCGGGCGCATCATCGCGCGCCAGGTCGGCGACGGCATCGTCGTCAGCGGCACCGTCGGCGCGAACAGCGGCACGCTGCGCTACTCGCTCGTCATGCCGGATCCCGCGCAGTACACCGCGGGCGCCCTCCAGGCAGCGCTCAAGGACGCCGGCGTCACGGTGGAAGGTACGGTGAAGCCGGGCAAGGCTCCCGCGTCTGCCGTGAAGGTGGCCAGCTTCGCGTCGCCGCCGCTGTCGCAGATCATCTCGGAGATGAATCGCGAGAGCATCAACATCGTGGCCGAGCTGCTCTTCCGCGATGCGGCGCGCGCGACGGCGCCGGGCGGCATGAGCTCCGCCGACGCCGGTCTGGCGAACCTGCGCGAGTTCCTGTCGAAGAAGGTCGGCGCCGACCCGAAGACGATCAACGTGTCGGACGGCTCGGGGCTGTCGACGCTCGACTCGCTGACGCCGCGCAACATGATCCACCTGCTCAGCTACGCGCATCACGGCCCGTGGTCGTCGGCCTTCCACGGCTCGCTGCCGGTGGCGGGGGAATCCGAGCTGCTGCGTCGCCGGATGCGCTCGACGCCGGCGCAGGGAAACCTGCACGCGAAGACGGGCACCACCGACACCGTGATCGGCCTGGGTGGCTACGTCACGGCGAAGGACGGCGAGATCATGGCGTTCTCGTTCATCTACAACGGCACCGACCGCTGGAACGCCAAGGCGACGATGGACGCCATGGGTGCGACGCTCGCGAACTTCGTGCGGGAATGAGAACGACGTGAGACGTGGGACGTGGGATGTGAGACGGCAAAGGCACACCGGACTGAGTCTGGTGTGCCTTTGATCTTACGGTTCACCGTTCACCATTCACCGTTCACGAGCTCGTCTCCCTCACGTCCATCCCCCGCTTCCGCAGCTCGGCGATGTACTGCTCCGCCGGCATGCACTCGTCGGGGGTCCACACGCCGGGTGGCGTCACCTCGCCACGCACCTGCATCTGGCCGGTGATCGAAAGCGAGTAGCCGGTCGTGCGCATCATGGCGCTGATGCCGTGCTGCTCGTCATAGCGATCGATCAGGTCGAACTGGCGCGTCGCCGGCTTGCCGCCCTTGGTGCCCTGCACCGTGACGCGCAGCGCGAGGACGTCCTTGCCCGTCGGCTTGGTGAGCTTGGGACCGACGACGCTCACGAACACGTCGCGCGGCACGACCTTCAGTCCTTTCACGTCCACCGGCTCCAGGTCCAGCAGCCCGAGGGCGCGGATCGACTCCATCAGCTCGGCGTGACCGGGATAGCGGAGGGTCTTGTACTCCATCGTCGGGATCTTCCCCTCGTAGCGCCACGCCATCGTGGAAAGTCCGCCCGCGGTGTGAAACGCCTCGAGGTCGCCGAGGGGCTTGGGAAACCGCACCGTCTCCCGCTCGGACAGCGCGACCACCTGTTCGCGCTTGCCCTTGCGCACGACCCACGAGAGCGTCGTGTAGTAGTCGAGCACTCCTTCCAGCGAATAGACGATCTGGTAGTTGAGTGGCGGCTCGGGGTGCTGCGGCAGTCCGCCCACGTAGATGCGAACCGACTCCACCATGTCGAGCTGCCGGATGCCGTACTCGGCGAAGATGTTCACCATCCCCGGCGCGACCCCGCAGTCCGGCACGACGGTGACGCCCTTCGCCTTCGCCTTCCCGGCGAGCGCCTTCTGCTGGAACACGATCTCGGTGTTGCCGCCGAGATCGCAGAAGTGCACGCCGGCCTCCACCGCACATTCGGCGAGCTGGAGGTTGAAGTAGTAGGGGATGGCGCTCATCACCGCGTCCGACTCGCGCATCACTGCGAGCACGGCGGCGCGATCGCGGACGTCGAGCGTGGTGGGCAGCAGGCGCGGCCCGGAATGCGGCGCGAGAAAGGACGGCAGGTGATCGAACCGCAGGTCAGCGAGCCGGACCTGGCTCACGGCGGGGTTCTGCAGCAGGTCATATGCGCACGCGGAGCCCTGCAGGCCCGCGCCGAGGACGAGCATTCGCATCAGGACGATTTCTCCGTGACGGTCGTGACGGGTAGAGCCGTCAATCTAACCGCCGGGCGCACGCTCCGGCCAACCGGCGAGCGCGCATGGTCCGTGCAGCATGCCGGAGCATGACGACATCCAGCCCGTCCGCGGCCGATTGGCGGACCCACCTCATCGACGACGACGCCGGCATCGCGCGCCTGCTCGATCGCACCCACCGCATCGCGGTGCTCGGCATCAAGACCGCCGAGACGAACCAGCCCGCGTACTACGTCCCGCAGTATGCGCAGCGCGCCGGCTACGAGATCGTGCCGGTTCCGGTCTATTACCCCGACGTGACGGAGATCCTTGGCGAACCGGTGCATCGCCGGGTCGCGGACGTGCCCGGTCGCGTGGACATGGTGAACGTCTTCCGGCGGCCGAAGGACATTCCCGCCCACGTCGACGACATCCTCGCGGCGAAGCCGGCGTCGGTATGGTTCCAGCTCGGCATCCGCAACGACGAGGCGGCGGAGCGGTTCGCGCGCGCGGGGATCGACGTGGTGCAGAACCGCTGCCTGCTCGTCGAGCTGCAGAACCACGGCAAGTAGCGCTGCTCGACGGCGTGTCGAGCGGCGCCGGCCGTCAGCGCACGACGAGCGTGCCGTGCAGGAGATCCACCTGCCACCACTTCGGCGCGAGCTCGCGGAGCGCGGCGGCGAGCGACAGGATGCGTCCGGACGTCATCAACACGCGAATGTCCTTCGCGTCGCGCAGCAGGGGATAGCGCTGGCCCGTGGAACGCGACGCGCTCTTCGCGTCGGCGTGCAGCGTGAGACGCATCGTCGCGGTGTCGAGCGAGGGCACGAGCGCCTCGATCAGCTCCAGCCCGACGCG
>DASSIC010000044.1:0-2290 GCA_035692325.1 Gemmatimonadaceae bacterium
CGTACGTCACGCCGAGCACGGTGAGGTCGCCGGTCTGCTTTCCCCCCGTCCATGCGCCCGCCGCCGAGAACTCGGCGAGATGACTTGGGCAGCGGAATCCGGGCGACGACATGATGTCGACCGTCGCGCCCTGGTGCGGGCAGACGAGCGAGATCGCTTCGAAGGTGGCCGGCCCGGTGCGCACGACGGCCACCGGTTGCGCGCTGCCCCCATCCACGCGCGCCATCCCTCCCACGATCGCGAGCGCGGGGAAATCCGCGATGGTGATCGTGAGCGGCTGGGTGGGGAACGGATCGGTGGGATACGTGCCACCGATGTCGCGGTCGCCGCATGCCGCCACGACGGCCGCACCGAGCGCGCCGAGCATGCCGCGCCCGAGGAACGCTCGACGCGGCAGGCTCGCGCCACATCCGCAACTCCCGGAGCACTGGGTCATGTTACGACAGGGCAACCTGCGCGGCAGCCCAGCCCGCGGCGTCCTTGTCCTGCTCGAACAGCTTGTCCAGATCGACGACGAGCTTGCCGCCGGCGAGCTGCAGCGCATAGCGATCCATGCCGCGCGTCGCGCGCCCTTCGATGAACGTGCCGTCCGGCTGATACTTCGACTTGTGCTTCGGGCACTGGAAGCGTCCTTCGTCGCCGAGCCACTTGAGCCCCGTGTTCTGGTGCGGGCACGACAACGCGAACGCGTACCCGACGTTGTGGTAGCGCACGATGATCACCTCGTTGTCCGGATCGATCGTTGCGCCATCTGCATCGGGCACCGGATACGATGCCGAATTGCCACGGCGCTCGAGCGCGCCGCCGAACTGCGTGCTCAGTGCATGCGCCGCGGCGGGCGATGCACCGAGGGTGAGCAGCGCGCCAGCCGCCGACGCCGCCATGGTGCGGAGGAACTCGCGCCGAGCGTGGAGCGGCGCGCAACCGGTGCAGGCGTCGCCGGGGAGGCGCGCCGAAGATTCCTTGTTCGACATGTCCAGACTCCGTTCGGGTAGGAGACGCGATCGATCAGTCGCGTCGAAACGGCGGGATCATCATGGTGTAGCTCACGAGCGACATCCCGATCGAGGTGAGCGCGATGGTGCGGTGCAGGCGTCGTCGCTGGTCCGAGCGCTCCGCCTCGTTGGCCAGCAGTCCAGCGGTCGTGAAGCCGGCGTCGGCGCCGAGCATCAGCAGTGCGTGCGTCATGCGCCACTTCCGTCCATTGGGATCGTGGCGTCCTTCCCACAGATTCCAGCCGCCGGTCACCGTGTTGACGGCGAACAATGTCGCGACGCTCGCGGCGAGCGGTCCGTGCGCCTGGATCGCCCACTCTGGCGCCAGGTTGCCCTTCTCGAACAGCTGCTGCCCAGTGACGTAGTTGCCGGCGAACAACGGCAGCGTGGCATAGCTCGCCCAGCGATGAATCGTGAGACGGCGGTTGTACCAGTCGCTGTACTCCACGGTGACGACCTTCTTGCGCCGCGGCGCCGACGTGACGCCCACTCTCGCAATCGGACCGATCGTGTCGGTGGGTTCCGGGACCGCACGCCGCGGATGCAGCGAGTCCACCGGCTCCGGCACGCTGTCCGACGGCGCCGTCGTGGGCGCCTTGGCAGGACGGATGGTATCGCGCGCGACGATGGTGTCGCGCGAGACGACCGCGTTGTCGACAGCGAGTGTAGTGAGCAGCGACACGAGCACGAGCATTCCCTTCCTCCTGACACGCCGGACGATAGTTGCGTCGTCGTGCGGAGCACTGTGTCCGGTCTCACGCGACGTCAGGTCATCAACGACGCAACGCGCGGTGCGTAACTACATGCTTGTGCAGCTATGCAAACATGTGATGCCGTCGGTGGCGCAGCGCACAACGAGAAACGGATGGCCATCGCACGTGGTGGGAAGAACGGCGCGATGAGCAGCAGGGCTGCGTGGTGTTCGCGCTACCGTACGTAAACAGACGTGCATCGACCCGACGTGCGTCCCCGTGACATCATGGATGGAACGTGCTATGGTGGAGACCCAACCATCATCAGGAGGACGCATGTCCACCACCACAACGCCAGCGACCGCCGCAACCATCGGCCAGGAGCTGGTTGGCCTCTGCCGTCAGGGCAAGAACGGCGACGCGATCGAGCGGTACTACTCGAAGGACATCGTGAGCGTCGAACCGGTTGGCAGTGAGGCGATGCCGGCCGCGACGACGGGCATCGAGGCGGCTCGCGGCAAGCACCACTGGTGGACGGAGAACATGACCGTGCACTCCGCCGAGGTGAAAGGCCCCTTCCTCGCCGACGATCAGTTCGCCGTC
>DASSIC010000045.1:0-2763 GCA_035692325.1 Gemmatimonadaceae bacterium
GCCGACATCGACGGCGCCGTCGTCGGCGTAGGTCGCGAATGGAGACGACTCGGTGAGTCCGTAGCCCTGACGGAGGGCGCGGCCCGTGCTCTCACGCCAGCGCGCCGCGAGCGGCTCGGCGAGTGGCGCCGCTGCCGACAGGGCGCATCGCAGCCGACGCAGCGTCACGGGAGTTCCGACTTCGAGCAGACCTTGAAACACCGGAGGCGGCGCATACAGATGCGAGACCTCGCCTCGCGCGATTCCCGCGCACAGCTGATGGACGTCGAACCGCGGGTAGAGGCGCACGCTCGCCCCCGCCGCGAATGCGCCGAGCAGCACCACGTTCTGGCCGAAGCAGTGGGAGATGGGGACCACGAGCGCGAGCGCATCGTTCGGCTCGATCCCGCAATACCGCCCTTTCGACTCGGCGTTGAACACGAGGTTGCCGTGTGAGAGCACGACACCCTTCGGCTCGCCGGTCGTGCCGGACGAGTAGAGAATCGTCGCCGGCTCGTCCGCCGCCCGGTGGAGAGGCTGCGAGCTCAGGTCGACTCGTGCCGACGCCAGCGCGTGCGCGAACGACTCGTAGCCCGTGGCGACGTCGACGAGCAGGGTAGGACAGGGCAGGGCGCCCAGCGCCGCGGCAAGTGCCTGTGTGGTGACGAGCGCGCTCACGTCGGCATCCAGCAGCGCCTGCAGGACGTCCTGGCCGCGCCAGACGGGGCTGAGCACCGCCGCGGTCGCACCGAGCCACAGGGTGCCGAGTAGTGCGACGGCGAACCGGGGATCGTTGGGGAGCAGCAGCGCCACACGATCGTCGACGCCGACGCCCCGGGCGGCCAAGGCGGCAGCCGCCCGCCGTGCCTGTGTGCCGAGCTCCCCGTAGGTCATCGCGCCGCCGTCCCAGCGCAGCGCGAGCGCGCCAGGGTCGTGGCGCTCCCGGGTGTTGAAGAGGGCGGCGGCGTTCATGAACCGGCAGAACGCGCGACGCACTCCCGGGGTTCCTCAGGGCGTTGGGTCCGAGGACGCGACCTCGGCGGGGGCGGGGGCGGGCGCGGGCGCGGGGCAGCCGCCACGGTGCACGACCCGCTGGACGAGCACCCGCACGTCGGCGTCCTCGAGACGCGAGATGCGCTGGCCGCAGCGGTGGCAGTTGGGAAAGAGCGCGAACGTGTCGTGCGCGATCTGCTCCAGCATCGGATCGCGGTGGCGGCTGAAGAGGGGCATGGCCGTCAGGCGAGGGCTGGCATGCTTCGAGGACGACCGACGGGGCAGCCGCGGCACTGTCTCGGAGGCGGCGCCGCCCGCGGTGCTGTGCGGCGGGTCACGGCGCCGGACGTGCGGTGACCGACATCCATCGTGGCGAGTCCAGTTCTGTCGCCCCCGAAGTCCGCCCGCTTTGCGGGAACGTGGTCGGGGGCGAGGTTTAGTAAGGCCGCAGTAGCGCTACCAACATGCGCCGGTGATCGCCGGCCGTCGAGTCATCATGTGTCCCGCCGGATTCCGCAGCGGGATTCTTTTCACTGGAGCATCACCGCATGCACGCTCGCCCCTTCCGCCTCCTGCTCGCGTTGGGACTGGCATCCGTCGCTGCCTGCCATTCTACCGACCAGGTCACGGGGCCCCTGTCGACGCCCCTGCCGGCCAGCCTGCGAGTGGGCGACCTCGTCCGGCTGAACGTCAACGGCGAAGACGCCTGCACGAACCCCACTTATCACATCGCGCGGGTCGAGGCGATCGGCGACAAGTCGATGATCCTCTCCGACACGCTGAATCCCAAGAACGGCTTCACGGCGGCCGATTATCAGCGCTACGCCGCGAAGTTCGACACCCTGATCTATCCGCTGGACGAAGGCGCCTTTGGCGCGGCGACCGACATCGACAACAACGGCCGCGTCGGCATCGTCTTCACCCGTGCCGTGAACGAGCTGACCCCGGCGGGCTCGGGTTCGTACGTCGGCGGCTTCACCTTCTCGCGCGACCTCTTCCCGGTCGTCGCCAACTCGCGCGCCGAGGCGTGCGCGACGAGCAACCAGGGCGAGTACTTCTACGCCCTCGCGCCCGACCCCACCGGCACGATCAACAACAACCGTCGCACCACGGGCTTCGTGGACTCGGCGACGGTGCCCGTGCTCGCGCACGAGCTGCAGCACCTGATCAACGCGTCGCGCAAGCTCTACGTCAACACCACGGCCGAGGCGTTCGAGGACAAATGGCTCGACGAAGGGCTGGCGCACATCGCCGAGGAGCTCCTGTTCTATCGGGAATCCGGCACGGCGCCCCGCTCGAACCTCGACGTGCCGGCGATCCAGCAGCGCAGTGCGATCGTCAGTGCATTCAACAACGACATGATCGGGAACGCGGGCCGCTATCGCTCGTATCTGCTCAAGCCGGCGGCGACGTCGCCGTATGCGGGCGACGACTCGCTTTCCACGCGCGGCGCGGCGTGGGACTGGCTGCGCTACCTCGCCGACGAGAAGCAGACGGGCGTGATCCGCACCAGCACCGCGGACATCGAGATGAATGGCGCCGGAAGCGTCAGCGTCCCCGGCGGGACCACCGGCGCCGAGTATTACGCCACCCTGGTGAACAGCTCGACTACGCCTGACATCACGACGGCCTACGGCATCTCCGCCAGCAACGTGGTCGCGCCGCTACCGTCGCTCAGCCCGATCGGGGGTGCGACGCTCAGTCTCAGCGCCGGACCCACCGTGCAGGGCGCGCCGGCGCTGGTTCGCGACGTCCAGTTCGAGGCGCGACTCCGTGCGCAGGAACGTGCCA
>DASSIC010000046.1:0-3043 GCA_035692325.1 Gemmatimonadaceae bacterium
CCATCCGCAGGGTCAGCTTACGCTGCTCGCCGGCCGTGATCACCAGCATCACGCCCTCCCACTGCGTTCCCTTACTATCGCGGACCGAGAGCTGTTGCATGCCGGCACCGCCGTAGACCAGTGGCCGCCCAACGACCGTCCATCCCGCTGCGCCGAGCAGCCGCGCATAATGATCGAGCGTGGCGGCGACCGACGTGGTGGTGTCGAGCTGCGCAGTCTGCTCCACATAGTCCTCGCCCCATCCGCTGCTACGGCGAATCACCCGCTCTCCGTAGGGAGCGCGCAGCGGCGGGATCTCCATGGCGTGACGTCCTTCCATTCTTCCGTCCTCGCAACCGCGCGAGATGGCGTTCCAGTGCACGAGCAGCGTGCGCGTCGTGGCCGTCGAGTCACCCGGCATGATCGCGAGGAGCGTGGAGTCGGCGCAGTACATGATCGGCCGCGTGCCGTCCACGAAGCCTCCTTGCACGTCGCCGAAGCTCGTTTTTCGGTAGCCAGAGCGTGTGACCAGAGAGGTGTACTCCGTCACCATGTCGATACGGCGGGGTCCCTGAAACACCGTCGCGCGCAGAGGGCCGAAGGCGACGCCGCCGACAATCGTCCATGGCGCGCCGGGGATGAGCGTGTGCGGAAAGTCGGCCGGCGCGCGGCCGACAGTGAACCGCGGCGCCATCCCCGTCTCGGCGGAGAGGTTGCCCCACAGCGCGTTGACGAGTGTGACGGGCACCATGACCGGCTCGCGCTGCGCGCGGGCGGAAGGCGCGGCGAGCAGCAGCGCGAAGGCGGCGAGTCGGATGCTCGACGTCGAATGGAGGATGGGCATCGTCGTCACCGAGTGGAAGTGCGGCTCATCATGATCGAGACCTCGCGCGCGGCCGCCGACGGGATGACGAGTAGCATCCCATACCACGGCATCCCATCCTTGTCGCGCGCCTCGAGCGCCTGCGAGGCGAAAGCAGTGGTCGACACTGGTGGATAGGCCGTCCATCCCGCCTTCGTGAGCTGCGCGCTGTAGTGGACGAGGACTGCCGCCGCGCTCATCGTGGAATCGGTGAGCCGAGTGGTCGCCATCAGCGAGCGCTCGCCGCTTCCGCTCCCGCTACCGATGGAGCGCATCCCGTCCGGCGGTACCAACGGAGGCAGCTTGAGCGCCGCGAGCCCCATTGCTCCAGCCCGCGTTTTCGGCACGCACGGATCGCGGCGCATCGTCTCGAGCCCGACGCGCACGTACGTCAGGCCGCCAACGCCGCGCGTCGACGCGAGCATCGCGCGCACCGAATCGCGGCACCAGAAGCGGTAGCGGCCGTCGTCGTCCTGGAATCCCCCGGTGAATCCCTGCGGGGGGTCGTTCGGCGGGCGAGTCCACCCCGCGGCTTCCAGCTGCCGACGCAGGGTGTCGAGCGGATGACGGGCGGCCGAATCGACGAACACCGCATAGCGCGAGTCGCCGTTCCGCACGCCCCCCGCGACCGTAATCGGCGGGGCGGGGACGAGCTCCGCCGGCCATCCCTCCGGCACGACACCCACGAAGTAGCGCGAGCTCGGACTGGCGTAGATGCCGCCATTGAACAGCGCCGTCACGAGCTCCGGCGATAGCGACTGCGACGTCGTCTGTGCGGGCAGCGCGCGCGAGCCGATGGCGAGCGCAATACCGAGCATCGCGCGGCGACACGACGAATGAAGGATGGGCATGTTGACGCGTCGAATGTCTGGTGCACGCGTCGCGGCGTCGCGGCTGGCCTGTGCCCCGGGATTGTGCCGAGGGGCGGCGGTGCGCACAAGACGTGGTTGGAACATGAGAACTGCTTAACCGAGGCGGTCGGGGCGATGGGGCGGCAAGAAGCCGCTCGGGATGCGTCCATCGCCGCGGTCGAAAGGCTGGAACAAACCACAGAGAACACAGAGGACACAGAGGAAAGACACAAAAAGAGGAAAGCAACTTCTTGTTCCTGCTGTTGCAGTTCTCTGTGCCCTCTGCGTCCTCTGTGGTCTGTTCAAGGCAGTTGTAGGTCCTTCCGCAATGAACGGTGACGGGATCGCCCGTGGTGGGGGTTGTGTATGGACACGGCTCGATCTTCACCACGCCTCGGCTCTCGCATCATCATGCGCATTCGTCTCCTCTCGCTCCTCGGCACCGTCGCGCTGATCGGCTGCGGCAGCACCGGACCCGATCGTCCGGACGGCACGCCACCCTTCCAGTCGTTCACCTATCCGGCGGGCGTCATCCCGACTGGCTATCAAGCGTCGATGGCTGGCCAGCCGGGAGTGACGGTCGCAGGCGTGCGCCTCACGAATGCCGGCAACGCGTCGGCGACGATCGAACATGGCGCATGCAGCGTGGCGGTCTGGCTCTACCGCGACGACCAGCCCAACTCGCCCCCCGTCTGGCAGAACCGGCTGCCGGAAGGCGCGTTCTGCATCGACATCGCGTACATGACGATCCTCCTCCCCGGCCAATCGTACGAGGTGGCCGGCGCACAGCTCGGCGCGGCGACGCTCGGCGCTACCCTCCCCGCGGGACGATATCTCGTGCGCGTCGCCATCACGCGGCGCTCGCCCGAGCAGCTGATCGTGCTCGACGCCGGCACCTTCGCGCTCGACCTCTGATCGAAGAGAGGTCGCAGAGGAGGGCCGCTCGGGACACTACCCTCGCCAGGGTCGAAGGCTTGAAAAGACCACAGAGGCACAGAGTGCACAGAGGAAAAGACACAAGAGGAAAGGCAACCCCCTGTCCTTGGCGTCGCAGTTCTCTGTGCCCTCTGTGCCCTCTGTGGTTTGTTCAAAGCTGTTGCAGTTCTCTGTGTCCTCTGTGCCCTCTGTGGTTTGTTCACGGCAGTTGCAGTTCTCTGTGTCCTCCGTGGTGAGCTCGTGCAGTTCCCGCCGGCCGCCGTTTGACTCCGCTCTCAGGAAGCCGCACTTTCGACGCAATCCTCAACCCTGGAGCCGCCCATGACGCCGGACACCTTCTCGCGCCGGGAATTCCTCGGGATCGGCGCTGCCGCCGCGACTGGCGCGATCGCCGCGAAGACGCTGCTGCTCGACC
>DASSIC010000047.1:0-5171 GCA_035692325.1 Gemmatimonadaceae bacterium
GCATCGCCGCGCTGTACGACGTGCTGGCGGAGCGCACACCGTCGCCGATCATCGAGCTCAACCGCGCCGTCGCGGTCGGCATGGCCGGGGGACCCGCCGCGGGCCTCGCGCTCGTGGATGCACTGATGAACGAGCCATCGCTGCGCAGCTACCATCTCCTGCCGAGCGTTCGGGGCGATCTGCTGGCCAAGCTCGGGCGGCACGACGAGGCGCGTGCGGAGTTCGAGCGCGCCGCCGCGCTCACGCGCAATGCGCGCGAGCGCGCGCTCCTGCTCGAACGGGCGCGCGCGTCCGCCGCTACTCCGGCACGTGGATCCGTTCCTTGACGTGTTTGAGGTTCGCCACGATGGTGAACGTCATGATCACCAACAGCGACCACGAGCTCCACTTGCTCACGTGCACCGCGGTCCAGGCGCCGAGCTGGTCGGGGTACTGCCAGACGCGGAAGAAGGTGCTGATGTTCTCCGCGAGCCAGATGAAGAAGCCGATCAGGAGGAAGCCGAGCAGCAACGGCATCGTGCGGTCGCGATCGAGGGGCCTGTAGACGACCGTCGTGCGCGCATAGAGGCCGAGTGCGCAGGCGGCGAGGTACCAGCGGAAGTCGGCGACGTAATGATGCGTGAAGAAGTTCGCGTAGATCGCCACGGCGATCAGCGTCGCCATCCAGTACGGCGGATGGTGCCGCACTCGCAGGTCGAAGAGGCGCCACGCCTGGATGATGTAGCTCCCGACGGCGGCGTACATGAAGCCGGAGAACAGTGGTACACCCAACACCTTGGTGTACGCGAAGTCCGGATAGCTCCATGACCTGATGGCGCCGGAGGTCTTGAACACCTCGAGGCAGAAGCCGATCAGGTGGAAGACGGTGATCGCCTTTACCTCGTCCCACGTTTCCAGCTTCGCCCACACCATCCAGCCCTGGATGGCGACGGCGATGACGAGCAGGAGATCGTAGCGCGGGATGCCGAACAGCCCGCCCCGCGGCACGGCGAACACCGCCGAGAAGAACAGGGCGACGAAGAGACAGGCGCGAGCCTGCTTCGCGCCGAAGTAGAGAAACTCCGTCGCTGCCCGGCGCAGCCCCGACAGGTCGGGGCGCTCGGACAGGCTCAGGAAGTGGGCGTCGAGGGCTCGGATCGGCATCGGCGTCTCGACGCCTACGGCACAGCCGACGTCACCGTTTCAGCTTCGGGCGCGGCGTGCGTCGACGCTCCAGGGCCCCGGCCCGGCGGCGGAGATGTACAGCCACAGGAAGCAGTAGAGCACCGCATCCACGCCGCCATTCAGCACCGGCCAGAACCCCTGCGGGAAGTGCGCGTAGAAGTACGCCACGGCCATCTCGCCCGAGAGGATGAACGCGATTGGACGTGTGAACAGCCCGAGCACCATGAACGCGCCACCCACCAGCTCGATCGCGCCGGCGAGGCCGGCGAGCGACGCCAGCGGCGCCGTGCCGCCACCCGGCATGACCTCCGCCGGCCAGCCGAAGAGCTTCGTCGTGCCGTAGAGCACGAAGAACGCGCCGGCGATGATGCGGACCACGCTCAGGATCTCGGGTGCCAGCGATAGCCAGCGCGCGGTGGGACTGCCCACGCTTTCGTACACGCCTCTTCTCCTCGTGTTGAAGGTCGGGCTGGGC
Source organism: Gemmatimonadaceae bacterium (assembly GCA_035692325.1). Taxonomy (GTDB): domain Bacteria; phylum Gemmatimonadota; class Gemmatimonadetes; order Gemmatimonadales; family Gemmatimonadaceae; genus AG11. The sequence goes on from DASSIC010000047.1 coordinate 1,640, forward strand.
TCAGTGCGAGATGTCCACCGCGATGCTCCGCCACTTTCCCTGGTTGAACCGCACCACGCTCAGCAGGCAGCGCGTCGCGTGACCGACGAGGATGGCGAGCCAGATGTGGATCGGCTGCAGCGTCGAGGTCCGCTGGATCACCAGGCAGATTCCCAGCGGGACGATGACCTGCGACACGATGGAAATGTAGAGTGGGCTGCGCGTGTCGCCGGTGCCCTGGAGCCCGCCGGTATACGTCAGCGCGACGGCAATGAAGATTCCCGACACGCTCAGCACGCGCAGGAGCTGGGTGCCGAGCTCGGCGACCACTGGATCACTGAGTCCGAACACGCCGAGGAGCTGGCGCGGGAAGAACAGGAAGAGCAGCCCGACGAGGGTGGCCAACGCAACCGCGATGCGCGCCGCGACGTGCACGGCGGCATTGGCGCGATCGGGGCGCCGCGCGCCGAGGTTCTGCCCCGCCACCGCGGCGGCGGCGCCGAGGAGCCCGACGGACGTCCACGTGATGAGCGAGAAGAGCTGGCCGTACGACACCGCGAACGCCGCCTGCGCCGCCGCGCTCTGCGCCAGTGACCCGATGAACGTCAGCATCAACACGCCGCCGATGTTCATCGCGATCCCCTGGATGCCCGTGGGCAATCCGAACCGGAACAGCGATCGGATGATCGTCCAGTCGGGCCCGAAGTGATCGCGCGGAAAGGAGACCACGAAGCCGCCGCGCCACAACCGCGCGAGCGCGTAGATCGCCACCAGCCCCGAGGCGATGCAGGTGCCCATCGCCGCGCCGGCCGTCCGGAACGCCGGGACGGGACCAAGTCCCTGGATGAGCACGAGGTTGAACAGGACGTTCAACACCGTGAGGGCGACGCCCATGACCATCGGCGTGCGCGCGTCGCCGGCCGATCGAAGCGCGCCGCTCAGCATGAAGAAGATCAGCATGCCTGTGCTGAAGGCGAACATGATGCGCAGGAAGGGGAGCGCCTCCGCCTTCACCGCCGGCGCCGCGTTCACGAAGTCGAGCAGATACGGCGACGCGAAATATCCGACCGGCGCCATGACGAAGAAGGACAGCCCCACCGCCGTGATGAACGCCTGATAGACGGTGCGGTTCACCTTGTCCTCGTCGCCCGCGCCGGCGAAGCGCGCCACGAGCACGCTCATCCCCGTGAACAGCGACATGATGAACACGATCACGACGATGAAGATCTGATTCGCCACACCGATGGCGGCGTTGCCCGTGAAGCCCACGAAGTGCCCGACGAGGACGTGGTCGACGATCCCCTGCAATCCGCCGATCACGTTGGTGAGCATCGTCGGCCACGCCAGCTTCCACACGGCCGGGCGCAGCGGCCCCTCCACGATCGACCGGTCGTAGCGGCCGCGCGAGGGGGGCGGAACGAGGGGCGACGAGAGAGCGTCGTCCTCGACGGGCACGGCGGCGTCGGTCACGGTGCGTCGGCGGTTCGCAGCGGAGAAAAAGAAACGGGCGCGGCGGGGAGGTGCCGGATGATACGGCGCGATAAGTTATTGGCCAGGGACGCCGAGGGTTCCCGGCCCGAGCGCCCGTCTCCTCTCTTCCCCGCGCACGCCATCATGCCTCGGACCCTTCACCTCTCCGCGCGCCGCGCCGCGACACTGGCGACGATCCTGACGCTCACCGCACCGGGCATCGCGCGAGTCGGCGCCCAGTCTACGGGGGGAGACATCCGCGGCACCGTCACGCAGGCCGGCACGGCCACGGCGATCGCCGGCGCACGGGTGGGCGTGAGCTCCCCGGCGCGCGCCGCCATCACCGATGAGCGCGGCGGCTTCGTGCTGCGAAGACTCCCGGCCGGACGCTACGAGATCCTGTCCACCGCGCTCGGCCGAGAGCCGGTCCGCGACACGGTGACGGTGCGCGATGGCGCGACGACTCGGTACGACGTCGCGCTGCGGGCGGGATCGCTGCTGCTTTCCAGCGTCATCGTCTCCGCGACGCGCACGCCGACCGAGGCAAGCCAGGTGGCGTCCACCGTCAACGTGCTGGGCCCGGAGCAGATCGCGACGAGCCCGGCGCGCGAAACCCAGGACCTGCTGCGCGAGATCCCCGGCGTCGAGCTGCCGAGGACGAGCAGCCTCGTGGGTGGCACGGCGCAGATCGTCTCCATCCGCGGCGTCGACGAAGGGCGCACGGCGGTGTTGTTCGACGGCGTTCCGATCAACGATGCATGGGGCGAATGGATCGACTGGGGACGTGTGCCGAAGGGGATGATCGAGCGCGTCGAGGTCGTGGAAGGAGGCAGCTCGCACCTGTACGGCAACGGCGCGATCGGCGGCACGATCTCGTTCTACTCTCGTCCACTCGCGCCAGGCGCGGTGACGGCGCAGGTCGAGACCGGCAGCCGGGACGCGCGGCACGGGTTCGTCTCGGCCGGCGTTCCGCTGACGGGCGCGCTGACGGCCAACGTGAGCGGGGACTACCAGCAGGGTGGCGGCTACACACTGCTCGATCCGGCGATGCGCGGCACGGTGGACCTGCCGTCGGCGATCATCCAGCGCAACGCATATCTGCGGCTGAGCTACGCGCCCTCGGCCGCGTGGTCGGCGTCCGTGACGGGCCATCTATTCGGCGATAGCCGCAATACGGGTACTCCGCTCTCGTTCCAGTCGCGCGATCAGAAGGACGTGCAGGTGGGCTTCGACCACGGTGCCGTTGCGGGTGGAACGCTCTCGCTGCGCGGGTGGAATGGCCAGCAGGACGAAGTCAATCGATCGTCGAGCATTCGCGCCGGGCGCGCGCTGGAAGACTCGAGCGTGATCGCGGACATCCCGAGCCATGATTGGGGGGCGTCGGCGCTGTGGACGCGAGAGGCGGTGCTGCATCTCAGCTCGTTCACCGCCGGCGGCGACTACCGTCACTATCAGGGCAACTACGACGAGCGCGACTACAACACCACCTGTCCCGGCGTGAACTGCGGCGCCTTTCTGCGCAGCATCCTGTCCGGCGGCGCGCAGTCGCTGAGCGGCGCGTTCGTGCAGGCGATCGCGGCACCCCTCGCGCCGCTGCGCGTCGAGCTCGCGCTGCGCGCCGATCGTTGGGACAACACGGACGGCCGCTCGATCGACGCCTCGGGCACCACATCGTATCCCGACAGCAGCAAGACGAGGCTCTCGCCGCGCGTCGGCGTGCGATATCAGCTGCTGCGCGGTTTGGCGCTGCACGGCGCGTGGTACGAGGCCTTCCGCGCGCCCAATCTCGCGGAGCTCTATCGCAAGCAGATCAACGCCAGCGCCTCGCAGATCACCCTGCCCAACCCGTACCTGTCCGCGGAGTCGGCACAGGGGCGCGAGGTCGGGCTCGATTGGCAGCCGGCGGAGTGGGTGCAGCTCAAGGGCACCTGGTACGTCGCCGACTATCGCGACTTCAACGTGCCCGTGACGCTCACGGCGGCGCAGCGGCCGGCGGAGTGCGGCACGGCCACGACCTGCCGCCAGCGGCTCAACGTGAGCCGGTCGCGCAGCAAGGGGGGCGAGGCGTACGTCGCGCTGCGTC
>DASSIC010000048.1:0-2834 GCA_035692325.1 Gemmatimonadaceae bacterium
CGGCTTCGGCTTCATGTACGTGAACACGGCCAACTGGCACCCGTTCATCCCCGCCAACACGGGCCACTTCGGCGAGTTCGGCTGGAGCGGCATCCTGCGCGGCGCCGGCGTGATCTTCTTCGCCTACATCGGCTTCGACGCGGTGAGCACCGCGGCGCAGGAGGCGCGGAATCCGCAGAAGGACATGCCGATCGGCATTCTCGGCTCGCTGTTCATCTGCACGATCCTCTACGTCCTCATGGCGCTCGTCATGACGGGCATGGTGCACTACTCCAAGCTCAACGACCCGGCTCCGATCCTCGTCGCCGTCGCCGCCGCGGGCCCGTCGCTCGCGTGGCTGCGCTACGCGGTGGAGGTCGGCTCGCTGCTCGGTCTGGCGTCGGTGGTGCTGGTGATGCTCATGGGTCAGCCGCGCGTGTTCTACTCCATGGCGCGCGACGGGCTGCTCCCGCCCGTGTTCGCCAAGGTGCACCCGCGCTACAAGACGCCCTACATCACGACGATCATGACCGGCACCGTCGCCGGCATCGTCGCCGGCCTGTTCCCGATCGGCCTGCTCGGCCAGCTCGTGAGCATCGGCACGCTGCTCGCCTTCGTCATCGTGTGTGCCGGTGTGTGGATCCTGCGCGTGCGGTCGCCGGAGATTCCGCGCGCGTTCAAGACGCCGCTCGTGCCGCTCGTCCCGATCCTTGGCATCATCAGCTGCTTCGGCCTCATGGCCGGACTGCCGAAGGACACCTGGATCCGGCTGGTCATCTGGCTGGCGATCGGTCTCGTCATCTACTTCGCCTACAGCCAGAAGCATTCGCTGATCGGCCGTGGCGGCACCGATCACCACATGGGCGGCTGAACCTCGCTGCACTAGATTGGAGAGCGGCGCCCCTCGGGGCGCCGCTTCTCGTTTCCCCCAGCCCCTTCGTCGTGGCCATCGACCTGCTCTCCGTTCCCCCCTCGCGCCGGGCCGCCATCGAGGCGCTCGCGCCGCACCTCGTGCCGGGTCGGCGTGTCGCGCTCAGCACGCACCTGAACGCGGACGGCGACGGCTGCGGTTCGGAGACGGCACTCGCGCGGATGCTGTCGGCGCATGGCCTGACAGCGCGCATCGTGAATCCCACGCCGTGGCCGGAGATGTTCGACTTCCTGCTCGGCGACGACGTGGACGACCAGACGTCCCGCGGCTCGAAGGCGCTGAAGGACATCGATTTGTTGATCGTGCTCGACATCAGCGACGTGAAGCGCCTGGGCGTCCTCACCGACTCCGTGCGTGCGCTCACGGTTCCGAAGCTCGTGATCGACCATCACATCGATTCGGACGAGCCGGCAGGGCCGGTGGTGGTCGCCGACACCACGGCGTGCGCGACGGCGGAGCTGGTGTACGACGTCGCGGTCGCGATGGGGTGGGAGATCACGGCGGCCATGGCGCGGTCGCTGTACACCGGCATGCTCACCGACACCGGGGGCTTCCGGTTCAGCAACACCTCTCCTCGCTGCCTCGCCGTGGCCGCGCAGCTGCTCGCGTACGGCGTGGATCCCGAGGACATGTACACGCGCATCTATGCCTCCGCGCCGGCGGGGCGCGTGCGTCTCATGGCCGACGTGCTGGGGACGCTGCAGGTGGACGAGGCACTCGGGCTCTCCTGGCTGTCGATGGGTCCGGACGCGCTGGAGAAGCACACCGTGCGCGCCGAGGATCTCGACGGCATCGTGGAGCATGCGCGTTCGATCGCCGGCACGCGCATGGCGCTGTTTTTCCGCGATCTCGGCCACAACAAGGTCAAGGTCAGCTTCCGCAGCACCGGCGCGACGGACGTGAATGCCTTCGCGAGGCAGTTCGGTGGCGGGGGGCACGCGAAGGCGGCGGGGGCGTTGATCACGGGCAGCCTCGGCGAGGTGCGGGATCGAGTGGTGGACGCCGCGCGAAAGGTCCTGGCCTCCGCATCGTCGCCGTGAACGGCCGTGTTGAACGCAGATTTCGCAGATTACGCCGAATTGAGCCGCCTTTCTCGCCTCTGTCGTCTGCGAAATCCGCGTAATCCGCGTTCCGTTCAAGGTCTCCCCGACAACATGACAGGTCGTCGGGACGACGACGACGGGCTAGATTTCACGCCATGTCCAAGCCCCTCCAGGAGCGCCTCGCCGCCGCGCTCTCCCAGATAAAGAACCCGCGCACGGGCGCCGGTGTGTACGAGAGCCAGCAGCTCCGCGACATCGCCACCACGGTCGACGGCAAGGTCCGCGCGACGCTGCAGCTCGACGCGTCGGATGATCCCACGCTCGCGCGCCAGGTGCGCCGAGCGATCGAGAGCGTACCCGGTGTGACCGACATCCAGCTCGAAGTGCGCAGCGGTCCGGCGCCGTCCCGCGGCCGCAGCCTGCCGGTGATGGACCAGGCGCCAGCCGCGCCGGCTCGTCCTGCTGCGCCCACACCGAAGCACTTTCCCAATCTCGGCAAGGTCATCGCCATCTCGTCGGGGAAGGGTGGTGTCGGCAAGTCGACGGTGGCCGTGAATCTCGCCGTCGCGCTGGCGCAGGGTGGCGCGCGCGTCGGGCTCATGGATGCCGACATCTACGGGCCGAACATTCCGCGCATGATGGGCGTCAGCGGCGCGCCGCCGGTGGTCAACGAGAAGATCCTCCCCCTGGAAGCGCACGGGGTGAAGCTCATCTCGCTCGGCATGATGATCGAACCAGATCAGCCGGCGATCTGGCGCGGTCCCATCGTGATGAAGATCATCAACCAGTTCCTCCAGGACGTCGCATGGGGCCAGCTCGACTACCTCATCGTCGACATGCCGCCCGGCACGGGCGACGCCCAGCTCTCGCTGGTACAGGCG
>DASSIC010000049.1:0-2178 GCA_035692325.1 Gemmatimonadaceae bacterium
ACACGGGCTCGTATGCGATGATCATGGTTCGGATCGCCGCGGGCGCGAGCATGGAGAGGCCCGTGCGCAGCTGATCGAGCACCACTCGCTCCGTCTCGCCACGTTCGCGCTGCTCCAGCAGCTCTCCCACGCAGAGCACGGGCGTCAACGCCGCCGCGGCGACACGGGCACACTTCTGCGCCGCCTGCGCGTCGGTCTCGCCGAACACGTGGCGCCGCTCCGAGTGGCCGACGAGCACGAACGCCGCGCCGGCATCGGCCGCGATCGCCGCCGAGAGCTCGCCGGTGAACGCTCCCTTCTCCGCGGTGTGCACGTTCTGCACGCCCAGGCGGATGTCGGCGCGGCTCTTCGTGTGCGCCTGGACCGTCGCGAACGTCAATGCCGGCGGAAAGACGATGACCGTCCGATCGTCCCGCGCCGCGTAGCGAGCCAGGAAGACGTCGAGGAACTTCGCCGCCTCCGTGGGCCCATGGTTCATCTTCCAGTTGGCGGCGAGCACGGGACGCCGATGCGTCGGCACGCGCTACTTCTCCGTCAACGCGGCGACGCCCGGCAGCGTCTTGCCCTCGAGGAACTCGAGCGACGCGCCGCCGCCCGTCGAGACGTGGCTCATCTTCGACGCGAGACCGAACTGCTCCACCGCGGCCGCAGAATCGCCACCGCCGACGATCGTCGTCGCCCCCTGGGCCGTCGCCTTGGCCATCGCGTCGGCGACGGCGCGCGTGCCCTTGTCGAACGGCGGAGTTTCGAACACGCCCATCGGGCCGTTCCACAGCACCGTCTTCGCGCTCGCGATCGCGCGCGCGTACGACTCGGCGGTCCGCGGCCCGATGTCGAGCATCGCCATGTTGGACGGGATCTGCTCCTTCTGCACGGCGCGCGCATCCTTGCCCGACTTGATGTCGGGCGCCACCGTCGCGTCGTGCGGCAGGATGAGTCGCGTGCCCGCCTTCTCGAGCAGCTCCTCCGCCATCTCCACGCGATCCGGCTCCACGAGCGACGTGCCCGTCTCGAGTCCCATCGCCTTGTAGAAGGTGCACGCCATGGCGCCGCCGATCAGCAGCGCATCGACCTTGGGCAGCAGCGCCTCGATCACGTCGATCTTGCCGGAGATCTTGGAGCCGCCGAGAATCGCGACGAACGGATGCTGCGGCCGCTCGAGCGCGCCCTGGAGATAGGCGAGCTCCTTCTCCATCAGCAGCCCGGCGACGGCGGGCGTCAGGTGATGCGCCACTCCTTCGGTGGAGGCGTGGGCGCGATGCGCCGCACCGAACGCGTCGTTCACGTACAGATCGCCGAGCTGGGCGAGTCCGCGCGCGAGCCGCTCGTCGTTCTTCTCCTCGCCGCCGAGGAAGCGCGTGGTCTCGAGCAGGAGCAGCTGCCCGTCCTTCAGCTCCGTCGACGCCTTGATCGCTTCGTCGGTGTCCGTGCTCTCCACGAAGCAGACGTCGCGGCCGGGGAGCAGCTCCTTCAGCCGCCGGGCGACCGGTTCGAGCGAATACTTAGGCTCGGGCTTGCCCTTCGGCCGGCCGAGGTGCGACAGCAGCACCACCCGGGCTCCACGCTCGAGCAGCAGCTCGAGCGTGGGCAGCGCGGCGCGAATGCGCGTGTCGTCGGTGATGTGGCGTTCGTCGTCGAGCGGGACGTTGAAGTCGACCCGCACGAGCGCGCGCTTCCCTTTCAACTGCGCCGCGGACAGGTCGCGGACGGTGAGCTTGGGCATGCGCTTACAGCTTGGCGCCGACGTACTGCAGCAGGTCGACGCAGCGCGAGGCGTAACCCCACTCGTTGTCGTACCAGCCGCTGACCTTCACGAGCAACCCGTCCACGACGTTCGTGCACTTGCTGTCCAGGATGCACGAGTGGGGGTCGCCGATGTAGTCGCTGGAGACGAGCTCGAGGTCCGTGTACTTCAGAATTCCCTTGAGGGGTCCGCCTGCCGCCGTACGAAACGCGGCATTCACCTGCTCGATCGTCACGGGCTTGTCCACCACCACGGCGAGGTCGGTGAACGAGACGTCCGGTGTCGGGACGCGGACGGACATGCCGTCGATCTTTCCCTTGAGCTCCGGGATCACGAGCGACGTCGCCTTCGCCGCGCCGGTGGTCGTCGGGATCATCGAGATCGCCGCCGCGCGCGCGCGGCGCAGGTCCTTGTGCGGCAGGTCGAGGATGCTC
>DASSIC010000050.1:0-6948 GCA_035692325.1 Gemmatimonadaceae bacterium
CACCGTCCAGTTGCGCGTGAGGCGAATCCAGTCGTTCGCCCCGGCTTCGCCGGAGAGCAGGGCACCGATCGCGAAGGCGAAGGGCACCGACATCCCCACGTAGCCGAGATACAGCAGCGGGGGGTGCACGCCCATCAGGATATGGTTCTGGAGCAGGGGGTTCGGTCCCGGCCCGTCGGGCGGCACGGGAAAGATCAATCGGAACGGATCAGCCGGACCGACGAGCAGGATCGTGAAGAAGAGCGAGATGATGAGCAGCACCATCGCGGCGTACGGCACGAGGGTGCCGGCGCGCGCTCGATTGAGTGCGACGACGAGGGTCGAGTAGAGGGCGAGGACCCAGGCCCAGAACAGGATCGAACCCTCGAGCGCGCCCCAGAGCGAGATGATCGTGTAGAAGAGCGGCGTCGCCCGGCTACCGACTTGCGCCACGTAGGACACCGAGAAATCATGCGTCACGAGCGCGACGATCATGGCGAGCGCCGCGGCGGACACGAGCAGGAAGTTCGCGTACACCGACCCGTAGGCGACGGCGATCCAGTCGCTGCGCCCACGCGCGATCGCCACCGGCATCAGCACGATGCCCAGCAGCAGGAAGGGGAGCGCCACGAGCAGCGCGCTATGGCCGACGAGTCCGTTCACGATCCCGCTCCCTTCATCAACGTCTTGTACGTCTCCTGCGGCGACTCGCCCGGCTTGGGTGGCCGGTACTCATTGGAGTGCTTGACGATAAGATTCGTCGACTGGAAGACACCGTCGGGATGGTACCGCCCCTCCACCACGACGCCCATGCCGTCGCGGAACATCTGCGGCGGCGCGCCGCGCGAATGCACCGGAATCTCGCCAGCGCCGTCAGTGACGGTGAAGGAGAGATCGAGCGACGTCTCGTTCCACTTCACCGAGCCGGGCTTGACCTGCCCACCGAGGCGCACGGGGACGTCGACGCCCTGCGTGCCCTTGGCGAGCAGCTCGCGCGGCGTGAGGAAGTACACGACGTTCTTGTCCAGCCCACCGTACAGGAGGTAGCCGAACACGGCGACGATGATGGCGATGCCGGCGATGATGAACCGCTTGTTGCCGCGTCCGATGTCGGTCATCGGATACCCGGCGCGGTGGCCGCCTCGAGCATCGCCTGGGCGCGCCGCTGCGTGCGACGGAGGTGTACCAGATAGCCGAGCAGCACCGCCCAGGTGACGGTGAACGCCGCGACGACGAACAGCCAGTTCTCACTCATGGTTCGGCCCTCCCCCCGCCCAGCGCCGTGGACTCGGCGGCACGCTCGGCAGCGCGCTCCATCGTGGCGGCTTCGTAGCGCCGGCGGATGAACCAGATCATCACGAACAGGAAGGCGAAGGCATTGAGGCGCAGTCCCAGCACGTACGCAGGATCGACCGTCGATGGGCTGGACTGGATCTGGTGGATCGTGCGCCACCAGCGCACGGACATGTACACGATGGGAACGTTGATCGCGCCCAGCACGCCGACCGCCGCGCTCCATTGGGCGCGCTGCTCCCGATCGTCGATCAGCGCGCGCAGCGACAGATACCCGGCGAGGATCAGGAAGAGCACGAGGGTGGAGGTGAGCCGCGCATCCCAGGTCCACCACACCCCCCACGTCGGCCGCGCCCAGAGCATGCCGAGCAACAGCGTCAGCCCGGCAAAGGTGGCTGCCACCTCGGCGGCAGCGGCGGCGAGCAGATCATCCTCCTCACGCCGCTTCCACAGGTAGCGAATCCCGAACAGGAGCACAGCGAGGGGGGCGAGCATCGTCATCCACGCCGCCGGCACGTGCACGTACATGATCTTCTGAAGATCCCCCATGTCGCGGTCGGGGGGCGAGATGGCGATCGCGATCCCCTGCGAGGCGATCAGGAACAGGAAGGCGAACCAGCCGAACAGCGACCAGCGCGACGCGCGCGCCACACTGACCGAACCCATCTCCGCGACGTGTGTCATAGGGAAGTCATACCTCGATCACCGATTCGAAGGCGAGGAAAGTCGCAAGCAGGAAGATGACGTCGAACCCGGCGAGCAGCCGCGCCCAGGCCCCCGCGTCGCCCATGACGTTCCCGCCCAGGAGTGCCTTGGTGGCTTCCATGGCGGCGAGCAGCACGGGCACGAGCATGGGAAAGAGGAGCAGGGGGAGCAGCACTTCTCTCGCGCGACTCCGACTGGCCATGGCCGCGTAGAAGGTGCCGAGCGTGACGAGGCCGATCGCGCCGAGCAGGAGAATGCCGACGAGCGTGGGCCAGGCCGGAGGGATGCGCACCTGGAACAGGACGATGCCCACGACGACGACGACGACGAGCATGAGCGCGACGAAAGCGAAGTTCGCCAACAGCTTGCCGGCGAAGATGGAGCGGCGGGAGCCCGGATACAGCACGAGCTGCTCGAGCGCGCCGCCGTCGAGCTCCACCTGGTACGAACGGTTGAAGGCGAGCACGCCGGCGAACAGCGCCGCGAGCCACACGGTGCCCGCCGCCGCATCGCGCAGCGCCTGCGCGTCGGGGCCGAGCGCGAAGCCGAACAGGACCAGGATGGTCACCGCCAGCGTGATCACGCCGTTGAACCCCGCCTTGGAGCGCCGCTCGGTGGTGAGATCCTTCCATGCGATCGCGCGCGCGCGGCGCCATTCCTGTCTCAACGTCATCGGCTGCTCACTGCAACGGGCCCGTCGAGGCGGGCCCCCGCATGGATGTGCGGCGCCGCCACGATCCGCCCATCGCGGATGCTCACGGTACGATGGAGGACGCCGCGCGCCGGCGCCAGCTCATGCAACACCACGAGCGCGGCAGCTCCCTCGGCCGCCCACTCCCCGATGAGCGAATTGACGAGGAGAATGCCGTCGGGATCGAGATTGCTGTAGGGCTCATCGAGCAGGAGCAGCCGGGGACGCACGAGCAGCAGTCGCGCGAGCGCGAGCCGCCGCTGCATGCCGGCGGACAGCCCACGCACCCGGCGGTCCGCCGCGTCCAGCAGGTCGACGCGATCGAGTGCCACGTCCACGTCGCGAGGATCGCGACCGAGCATCGACGCCGCGAAGAGAAGGTTCTCCCGCGCGGTGAGATCGTCGTACAGTCCCGGCGAATGAGAAAGGTAGCCGACGAGCGATCGTACCGCGTGTGGCGCGCGCACGGCGTCGTGCCCCCACACCTGCACCGTCCCGGCGTGTGGCCGGAGCAGGGTGGAGAAGATGCGGAGCAGGGTGCTCTTGCCGGAGCCGTTGGCGCCGAGCAGTCCGACTACCTCGCCGGAGTGGACGCGCAGGGTGGCGCCGCGCAGCACCCAGCTGGTGCCGAAGCGGCGCGCGACGCCGGATGCGTCGATGGCGAGAGCGGGATCGGTGGCAGCACTCATCGTGTCGCGCCGGCCTTCGCGAGCGCCTCGTCGATGTCGCGCGCATGCTCGGCGTACTCCTTCTGCGTCGGCCGTTCCGTGGGCGCGGCAGCGACGAGCTGTCGGCGAAGGCGGGTGGCGGCAGCGGCGTCGCCGGCGAGATCGGCGGCGCGGATGGCGAGCACGAGGCCCAGCAGATGCTTTGGTCGCGCGCGCAGGATCGTGTCGGCTTCGGCGCGGGCACGTGCGACGTCGCCGACGGCGGCGGAGATGGTCCCGATGTCGTAGCGGACGTGGGCGTTGACGGGACCGAGCATCTCGTACGCCTGGATGGCCATCGGCGCGAAGAAGCGGGCGCTGTCCGCCTTGCCCTGTTCGCTGTACGACATCACGCGATTGAAGAGCCGGCTCGCGCGCTCGTCGGGGGACATGGTGGAGATATCCGGCGCCGGCACGACGCCGGCGTTCACTGGTGCAGCGTCCAGCTGCGCATCCGCGGCGACCGCGTCATTCGAGCGGCGCCCAGTTGCCAGCCCCGCGACGAAGGCCACGAGGGCGAGCAGCGCCGCGCCGCCGATCAGGCGCGGGAGACGATCCGAGGTGCGAGTCACCGCCGCCGAGGACGTCGCACCGGCGCCGATGGCCGACCCGCACTCCGGACAGAAGTGCGCACCGGCCGGCACGGTTTTGTCGCACTGCGGGCACGGGACGTCGCCCACCGCGGCGCCACAGCCGGAGCAGAAACGGCCGCTGGCGATCTCGCCGCAGCGTGGACAGTGCGGAGCGGAGCGCTGGTCTGGCATCATCCGTGGGTGAGGGTCGGAACGCGTCGTCCGCTCGATGCTGTGGCCGGTGACGACGTTCGTCAACCGGCGGACGCCTTCCGTCGAATCTGCTCGTGGATGCGCTGGAGCACCGAGTCGTTCACGGAGTGCGGCGCGGTGGGCATGGGACCATTGCGCACGCGGATCGCCGCGAGTGCGCTGTCGGCCATGGCGGTGTCGCGGGTGGCGCGCGCCACCATGTAGATGCCGAAGTACGGCGCCGCATGCTGGGGCGCGAGCGCCGACGCGGCGCGATACTGGGCGAGCGCCGCCGCGTATGCCTTCTGCCGGTACAGCTGATTTCCACTGTCCAGCGCCGCCCGCGCCGCGGGCCCGATCAGCGCGTGCGCCGATGCGACGCGGCGGGCGCTGTCCGCCGCGGTCGCCTGCGAGAGCGGAATCTTCGGCGCTTCCTGCTTGACGGTGCAGGCGCTCACTGCGAGGGCGAGGGCCAGCATGATGGGTCGTGCGCGGCAGCCGGTCATCTGGCGAGGGGGTTGGTGAAGTGACAGTAAAGGCAGACGCGCGGGTTCTTGCTGGACATGCGCGCGGCGTCGAAGCGTGGACCGTGCGGACTGATGCGTGCGCCGAGGTCGGAGTGGCACTGCATGCAGTAGGTCTGCTGGTGACAGGTCGTGCAGCTCTTCAGATCCTGGCGCGCGGCACGGCCATGCTCGAGCAGCCACGATGGCTGCGCGTTGTGAAACACCGTGCTGCGCGTATTGCTCGCCGCCGCGAGTCCGGTCTGGCGATGACAGTCTCGGCAGAACGCCTCGGTGGAATGACAGGAGCTGCAATCGGTCTCGCGACGGTACGCCTGCGGCGCGTGCGTGGAGACGAAGTTGGCCGGATGGTAGCGGCGCGACACGCGCTCCGCGGCGTGGCAGTCGGAGCAGAAGCGCTGGGCGTGACAGCTCGCGCACTGCGCGGCGCCGGAGGCGGCCTGCGCGCCATGCGCGCGGGCGAAGCCCGGCGGATGCACCCGCACGATGCGCGGCGTCGTATCTCGATGGACGACCTGTTGGGATGGCGTGACGACATTTCCCGCCAGCGACACGGACCACTGCTCCCGCGTCGCGCCCACGGTGAGTGGGCGGCGGAACTGCACGCCCGGCGCCGTGGCCTCGCGTGCATCGGGAAGGCGCCGAATCACGTCGCGAGCTCCCTGACCCGTGTGGCAGGCTTCGCAGCTGGTGCGCGCGTGACAGGTCGCGCAGCGGCCCACGTTCGCGCGCGCAGCCTCACCATGCAGGAGCACGAAGCGCCCGCCGCGGTGGTCGGCGGGCGTCGGATACACGGCCGCCTTCCCGCTCACGAGGCGGGCGACGCGCGAGTCCGGCGCCAGGGCGCGGATGGTCGTCTGGCGTGCGCCATCCACATGGCAGCGCTGGCAGCTCTCGCGCGCATGACACACGGCACAGGTGGCGCCGCTCGCGCGGGCGGCCGCGCCGTGCGCGCTCACGAAGTTCGCCTGTGCATGCGACGGCGGTGTCGGGAAAGCGGCGATGCGCGCGACCGTGAGTCCCTCGGATTGCGCGAGCGGGCGATGGCAGCGGGAGCATACGTTCGCATCGTCGAGATGGCCGACGCCGCCATGGGCATGACACCCCATGCAGCGAGCCGGTTCGGCACGCGCCACGTGCATCCACGACGAGCCATCGATCGTCGCATGGCAGGACGCGCAGTCGAGCTGTTTGGCCGCGGCAGCATGACGTGGATGCGAGAACACGAGGAGCCCGGCACCGCGCGGCGCGGGACCGGCCCAGGGGACGCGCGGCTGCACGGTGCCGTCGTGACAGGCGGCGCAGAGTCGCGCCTGCGGGAAGCTCGTTGCGGCATCGCCGGCGACGATGCCGGCGTGACATCCGGAACACACGGGGAAGAGCTTCGCGTGACGTTCGTGCGGGAAGCCCGCGGCACCCTGCGCCGAGAGCGACAGAGGGAGCAGCATCAGCACGGCGACGGCCCGCATGCGCCAGGTCATGGCGCGCTTCCCGCCGGCATCCCCGGATCGCGTCCCACGGTCCATTCGAAGCGCGCGGCGGCGCGCCGCTGGGTCCAGTCGGGACCGGGCGCGCCGTTCGTGAGCGTGTGCTGATACAGTGCCGCATCGAGCACGAGCCGGACGTCGGGGGCGAGCCGCACGGCGCCGTCGAGCCCCGCGCCATAGATCCGTCCCGTGCCCACCCGGAACTCGTAGATGTTCTGCGTCACCGAGAGGTCCGCGCCGAGCGAGTACGCGTCGGTCGTGCTCCAGCGCACTCCGGTGCGCACGTCGGTGCTGGCCGCGCCGCTGCCGATGTCGACGTCGTACGAGCCGAACGCCGACAGCGGACCGCCGCCCTGCCAGGCGACGTCGCCGCCGGCACGCCACCCGTTCGTGCGGAGGGTGAACCCCGCATCCGTTTCCGCGTACGTCCGATAGGCACCGCGCAGCGACAGAGAGAGGGGCGATCCACGCGGCAACCAGTTCACGGTCGCGCGCTCCTCGTCGAAGCCGACGGGCGCGAACGCTCCCCAGATGGTCCACAGCTCGAAGAAGGGGCGCGAGTGCCGCACCTCGACCGAATAGCCGAGCGATTGGCCCATGCCCGTGCCGACGCGAAGGCGTGCCTCGTTCCAGGCGCCGGTCGAGAAGTCGTAGTTGAGGCCGAGGTCGATGGCGACGGCGGAGAACTGTCGCGTGCTCGCGTCGAGCGAGGCGCGCTCCGAATAGAGTCCGCTGCGATCGGCGAGGATCACGCGTTGATAGGTGACCGCTGCGGCGGCGAGGGGATTGGGCCGGTAG
>DASSIC010000051.1:0-2422 GCA_035692325.1 Gemmatimonadaceae bacterium
GCCCACGATGTACATCTCCTCCGGATGCGTCGTGCCGACCTTCGTGCAGTAGACCTCCTGTCGCTCGCCAGGCGTCGTCGTCTCGCTGTTCAGCTTGCGCAGCGCGACATCAGGCTGCTTCAGCGAATCGGTGTTGACCCCGGTAGGCATGCGATTGCCGCGGAGACGGCCACCCCCCTGCGCGACGTTGGACGCCGGACGTGGGATGGCGGGCGCAGCCGCGGCCGGACGCGGTGCAGGGGGTTGATAGTCGTACGTGATCCGCTCGGTCGGCGTGCAGCCGTAGCTCTTGAGCTGGGCCTCGATCCAATCCACGGCGGCGCGATTGCGCGCGGTACCCTGTCGCCGGTCGCCGAACTGCGTGAGCCCCTTGATCGTCGCCTTGTACTTCTCGAGATCGAGCCGGCTGACCAGGTTTCGCACCGGATCGACGGAGTCAGCAGCCGCGGTGGCGGGGACGGCCTGCGCGAAGGCAGGCGAGGCGACGGACGCGAGCAGGGAGCCGGCCGCGAGAGCTCGGAGCAGGTGGGGCATCGGGGCAGTGGTGGGCGTGGGTGGAGACCTTCCCTACGCCGAATAGTACGACGATCCTCCCGGCTCCGCTGTGGCGCCGGAATCTCTGTTCGGATCGTGTCGATTTCGGCCCCCCTCGTTCGACGTGATGGTAGAGCCGAGGTTTCCGTCCAACCGGCCGGACGCCAGCTCGAACCCGAACCTCTTTGGAGACACGACGATGCGCTTCATGATCCTGATCAAGGCCGACAAGAATTCCGAGGCGGGCGTCCTGCCCGACGAGCGGCTGCTCACCGAGATGGGCAAGTTCAACGAGGAGCTGGTGAAGGCGGGGATCATGCTCGCCGGCGAAGGGCTGCACCCCAGCTCCAAGGGGTCGAGGGTCCGCTTCTCGGGGAACAAGCGCACGGTGATCGACGGGCCGTTCGCCGAGACGAAGGAGCTCGTCGCCGGATTCTGGCTGTGGCAGGTGAAGTCGAAGGAGGAGGCGATCGAGTGGGTGAAGCGCATTCCCAATCCGATGCCAGGCACGGAGACCGAGATCGAGATCCGCCAGGTGTTCGAGGTGGAGGACTTCGGCGCGGCGGCGACGCCGGAGATCCGGGCGCAGGAACAGCGGCTCCGCGCGCAGACGGCGGCGAAGAAGTAGCGGCTTGAAGTCGCCGTGCACGGCCCCGTAATTGGGGTCGTGCCGGCGACCGACGTACACCGCGCGATCGACGCGGTCTGGAGAATCGAATCGGCGAAGCTCATCGCCGGACTCACGCGGCTCGTCCGCGACGTGGGCCTCGCGGAGGACCTCGCGCAGGACGCGCTCGTCGCCGCGCTGGAGCGCTGGCCGGAGTCGGGGGTGCCGGACAATCCCGGAGCGTGGCTCATGGGCACCGCGAAGCATCGCGCGATCGACCGGCTGCGCCGCGACAAGCTGCTGGAGCGGAAGCAGGAGCAGATCGGCATCGAGCTCGAAGCGCTCCACGAGCGCGCCGTGCCGGACATCGACGCCGCGCTCGACGATCATGTCGGCGACGACCTGCTGCGCCTCATCTTCATCGCCTGCCACCCGGTGCTCTCCACCGAGGCGCGCGTCGCGTTGACGCTGCGTCTCCTCGGCGGTCTCACGACCGACGAGATCGCGCGTGCCTTCCTCGTCCCCGAAGCGACGATCGCGCAGCGGATCGTGCGCGCCAAGCGCACGCTCGCCGAGGCCCGTGTGCCGTTCGAGGTGCCGCGTGGCGCGGAGTTCACGGCGCGGCTGTCGTCGGTGCTCCAGGTGATCTATCTCATCTTCAACGAGGGGTACTCCGCCACCGCCGGTGACGAATGGCTGCGTCCCGCGCTCTGCGAGGACGCGCTGCGACTCGGTCGCATCCTCGCGGAGCTGGTGCCGGACGAGCCGGAGGTGCACGGGCTCGTCGCGCTGATGGAGATCCAGGCGTCGCGCGCCCGCGCGCGCGTGGGCCCGACCGGTGAGCCGGTGCTGCTGCTCGACCAGAACCGCGCGCGGTGGGATCAGCTCCTCATCCATCGCGGGCTCGCGGCGCTCGAGCGGGCCGAATCGCTCACCGGTGAGGGGGGCCCGTACGCGTTACAGGCGGCGATCGCCGCCTGTCACGCCCGCGCCCGAACCGCGGAGGACACCGACTGGACGCGTATCGCCGCCCTGTACGACGTGCTGGCCGAGCGCACGCCATCGCCGATCGTCGAGCTCAATCGCGCCGTCGCGGTCGGCATGGCGGAGGGGCCCGCCGCCGGGCTCGCGCTCGTGGATGCGCTGACCGCGGAGCCCGCGCTGGAGGGTTACTACCTTTTGCCGAGCGTGCGCGGCGATCTGCTCCGGAGGCTCGGCCGCTTCGATGAGGCGCGCGGGGAGATCGAGCGCGCGGCCTCGCTCACGAAAAACGCGCGCGAG
>DASSIC010000052.1:0-2400 GCA_035692325.1 Gemmatimonadaceae bacterium
CGCGACCGCGGCGTCCACCGCATTGCCCCCGCGCTTGAGGATCTCGACGCCCGCCTTGCTCGCCAGCGGCGCATCGCTCGCCACCATCGCGTGCGCGCCGAACACCGCGTCGCCCCCCTCGTCGAACCGCCAGCCTTCGGCGAACTGCGCCGGTCGCCGATCGGCCGCGCGCACCATCTGCGCCGCTGGCAGCCGCCGCGCGACGCCGACGTCGGTGGCCCCATGGGCGCGCGTCGTGTCGGTGCGGACCTGGGCGCTGGCGTTGGGCGCGATCAGCGCGAGTGCGCCGAGCAGGAGGACATGATGGGTCGGGCGCATGACTCGCTGTTTGTTATGGGACGAACTGCAACTGATTCACCACGGAGGACACGGAGAACTGCAACGGCCACGGAGGGCGCAGAGAACTGCAACTGCCTTTAAACAAACCACAGAGGGCACAGAGGACTGCAACTGCCTTGAACAAACCACAGAGGACACAGAGGGCACAGAGAACTGCAACTGCAGGAACAAGAAGTTGCCTTTCTCTCTTGTGTTGTCCTCTGTGTCCTCTGTGCTCTCTGTGGTTTGTTCATTCAGTTGCAGTTCCCACCGCCCCTCGACATCCTCGCTACCAGGCAGGCCCCGGTTAGGGCCCTCGGTGAACGCGCCTACCGCGCGCCGAGCCCGAACCGCGCCACGATCCGCGTGCTCGTGAACCGGATGCTCGAGCTCTCGCTCGCGCTCAGGCCGGTCTTCTGGTGCAGCGACGTGCTCACGTCCTGGAGCGCGTCGATCGCGAAGGTTGGCGAGAAGTTGTACCCGAAGCCATAGCCGAACGCGAAGGCGAAGTCCGCGTCGGGGGACATCGGCGCCAGCCGCGCGTCTGTCGTGCGCGAGCGGAAGTTCGAGAAGATCGTCGCGCCCGCGCTCAGTTCCAGCACCGAATGGAACTCGCGGCCGCTGGCCACGTGCAGCACCGCCATCACCTGCGACACGTTCGCGTCGGCGTCGGTGGCCTCGCTGCCGCTGTAGAAGAGGGGCGCCCGCATGTGCGTGCCGCGCACGCCGAGGGTGACGCCACTGCCGCTGATCGGCTTCTCGAGCGACACCGCATACTGCGTCGCGTCGCCGAACTGCCAGATGCTGTTGGTGGTGCCGTCGCGGACGTCGAAGGTGTTCACCAGCGCGGCGCCGAACGACACCCACCCGCTCGGTTCGCCGAAGCGCATGCCGGGGCGGATGATCTGCGCGTCGGCCTGCGTCGCGACGAAGAGGGGGACGAAGGCAAACAGCAGTCGACGCACGAGAGCTCCATTGGCTTGCGGGTGGCGAACGACGCCCGGTAACTTACCCGGGGCGCCGAGGGGATGAAAGAAGTGTACCCGGCGAGCCGGTCACTGTTTCTCTCGCCCAGCATTCGTGCCCTCTCGAGTCGTCGACCCCCGCGTCACCGAGCGTCGCAACCCGCGCACGCAGCAGATCGATCTCGCCGATCCGCTCGGCATCGTGGACCTCATGAACGCCGAGGACCAGGAGGTCCCGCGCGCCGTCGCCTCACAGCGCGAACGGATCGCAGAGGCCATCTCGGTCGCCGAGTCGGTCTTTCGTGCTGGGGGTCGTCTCTTCTACGTCGGCGCGGGCACCTCCGGCCGGCTCGGCGTGCTCGACGCGAGCGAGTGCCCGCCCACCTTCGGCACCGATCCCGAGATGGTGCAGGGGATCATCGCCGGCGGCACTCCCGCGCTCACGAGCGCGCAGGAGGGGGCGGAGGACAATCTCGATCAGGCGCGCATCGATCTCGCCGCGCGCGGCGTGCGCAGGGGCGACATGGTCGTCGGCATCGCCGCGTCGGGGACGACGCCGTACGTGCGCGTCGCGCTCGAGCACGCGAAGTCCGTCGGCGCGCGCACGGCGATCGTGGCGTGCTCACCACCGCCAGCGGACACGCTCGCCGCGGTGGAGATTCCCATCGTCGCCATCACGGGGCCCGAGGTCGTCACCGGCAGCACGCGCCTCAAGGCCGGCACGGCCACGAAGCTGATCCTCAACATGATCACGACGGGCGCGATGATCCGCCTCGGCAAGACCTTCGGCAACCTGATGGTCGACCTGCGCGCGACGAACGTGAAGCTCGCCGACCGCAGCGAGCGGATCGTGGCCGAGGTGTGCGCGCTCTCGCGCCCCGATGCGCGCACGCTGCTCGACCGCGCCGGCGGCCGCGTGAAGATCGCGATCGTCATGCACGCACTCGGCGTCGAGAAGGACGAAGCGGAGAAGCGTCTCGCCGACGCCGGCGGCGTGATCCGCCGCGTCGTGAACGCGCCGCCGCCGGCCGTCGCGTGACTGACGCGAGCGTGCGTCGTGGAGGCGTGTACGTCGGCCTGATGTCCGGCACCTCCCTCGACGGCATCTCCGCGGCCG
>DASSIC010000053.1:0-3954 GCA_035692325.1 Gemmatimonadaceae bacterium
GGCGCCACGCGGATGCCGGCGCCGGGTCGATAGTCCACGATGATCCCGCGCGCGAGCAGCGCTTGCGCCACCTCGCGGGAGTGTGGCACGTCGAACGCGACCGTGCCGCCACGCCGATCCGGCTGCCGCGCCACGGTGAGCGGGAAGCCGCGTGCGTCGGCCAGTTCGATCAGCCGCGAGGTCTGCCGCAGGCTCTTCGCACGTACAGCTTCCATCCCCGCCTCGCGCAGCAGCTGTGGACCGGCGGTTGCCGCAAAGAGCGCCGGGATCACCGGCGTGCCACCAAGCCACCGCCACGCGCCGTCGGCGAAGTCCATCTCGGACTCGAACGCGAAGGGATGGCGATGCGCCTGCCATCCCGTGAGCGTCGGCGCCACGCGCGCGCTCACTTCAGGCCGCACCCAGAGGAAGCAGCCGCCCGGGCCGCCGCACAGCCACTTGAGCACTCCACCGGTGAGAAAGTCGGCACCCAGCGCCTGCACGTCGACCGGCAGCACGCCCACCGAGTGATAGGCATCGATCGAGACGAGCGCACCCATCGCATGCGCATGTGCGGCGATGCGCGCGACGTCCATCACGTACGCGGACCGAAACAGCACGTGGGAGATGGACACCAGCCGGGTTCGCTCATCGATCGCCGAAACGATCCGCGCTTCGTCGATGCTCACGCCATCGTCGCTCGGCACCACGACGATGCGCGCGCCGAGCCGTGACGCCAGAGCGTCGTACACGTACCGCACCGAGGGGAAGTCGAGCTCCGTCATGACGATCGTATCGCGACCGTCACCGTAGTCGAGCGCCGAGAACACCTCGGCCTGCGCGAACGAGACGTTCGGCACCATCGCGACTTCCCCGGGGCGAGCACCGATGAGCGGCGCGATCTCGTCGCCCACTGCGACCGGCATCGACCACCATCCCTCCGCCCACGCCCGCACGCCGCGCGTCGCCCACTGATCGGCGTACTCGGCCAGCCGCTCCGGCACGGCACGCGGCATGGCACCCAGGGAGTTGCTCACCAGATACGTACTGGTCTCCAGGATGGGGAACTGCGGCCGGAAGCGGAGCAGTGGATCGGTCACGAGGCCACCGCCCGCGCGCGGCGCGACGGCAGGGTGACGGCGAACACCACCACGGCGGCTCCCACGATGGCGGCGGCGGCGAGCCATTCCAGTCGCGTCAGCCCCCACAGCAGCCAGACGATCACGCCGAGTGCCAACCATGGCGCGATGCGCATCCCCGGAACGTCGAACGACACGCCGCCCCCGCGCACGCCACGGCGCCGGAGCTCCACCGCGGCGAGACAGCAGGCCGCATACATGATCAGGATCGTCACGTTCGCCGCCACGGCCAGCGTCTCGAAGTGGCCGAAGAGGGCGAGCAGCACGACGAGGACGGTCTGCACGGCGATCGCGACGTGCGGCGTGCGCCAGGTCGGATGCACGGCGGCGAGCGTCGCGGGCAGAAAGCCGTCGCGCCCGAACGCGAACAGCATGCGCGGCACGGCGAGCGTCATCCCGCTCACGTAGCCGAACATCGAGATCACCGAACCGACGAGTATCAGCGTGCGCCCCGCCGGTCCCATCGCCACCGCCGCGGCGCTGGCCAGCGGCGTCGGATCACCGGCAAGCGCATCACCGAGCAGTCCCTGCGCCACCACCTGGATGGTGACGTACAACAGCGCTACCGCACCCATCGCCACGAAGATCGCGCGCGGCACCGTACGGGCCGGATCCTTCACCTCACCGCTCGGGACGAGCGCGCTCTCCACGCCCAGAAAGGCGAACAGGAGCAGCAGCGAGGCACGCGCGACACCGGACGTCGTCGGCGGCACCGAGGACCGCAGGTTTTCGCTCTTCATGGCGAACAACCCGACGACGACGAACAGGAGCAGCGGCAGGAGCTTCGCCACCGTGGCCACGGTGTTGAACCGCGTCACCACGCGCACTCCGCGGACGTTCAACGCGCCGAGCGCAAGGAGCGCGATGACGAGCGCGATCCGCTTGCCCGTCGACCCGATGGACGGCACCAGCGCGACCAGCGAATCGACGAAGAAGGTGGAGACGGCCGCCACGGCGAGCGTCATGCCCACCCACAGCAGTGCCCCACAGAGAAATCCGACGAGCGAACCGAACGCCGTCTCCACGTATGCGTAGAGACCGCCCGTCATGCTCACCCGGCTTCCCGCATCGGCGAAGCAGATGACGATGAGTCCCATCGCCACCGTACAGACGAGATACGCCAATGGCGCCGCGGCGCCGAGAGCGCTGGCCACGCCGGATGGAAGCCGGAAGATTCCGGCGCCGATCGTGACGTTGACGATGCTCGCCGCGAGTCCCCACGTGCCGATGGCCCGGACCAGTCGTGCGTCGACGCCGGTCGCCAGCGCGGGCGACGCGTCCACGCTCACGGTTGCGCCGCCGGTCGCACCACGCGGAACTCGGCGTCGCGATTCCACGTCGGAACGCCCGACGCGTTCGCCAGCTGCTGCGCGAAGCGCAGCACGATCTCGGAGAGCTGCGCCGCCCCAGCGAGGTCGAAGTCGGGGCGATATGCGTCGGAGGGCTGGTGATAGCGATGCGCCGTGTAGTCGTCGTCCTGCTGCGCACCCCATCCCGCCGGCTTTCCCACCACGTCAGTGCCCGCACCGATCGAGACGGCGGGAATCCCCGCCTTGGCGAACGAGAAGTGGTCGGACCGATAGAAGTGACCGGCCTCTGGATGCAGGTCTTCGCTGAGACGCATGCCGTCGGCGCGCACCATTGCGGCGATCTGTGGGCCGAGCGAGCTCTTGGTGTCACCCAGCACGTTGAGGTCGCGCGTCCGCCCGAGGAGGTTGCCGCCGTCGAGATTGAGGTTGGCGATGATCTGCGCCGCCGGCACGGTCGGATGGCGGGCGTAGTACTCGGAGCCGAGCAGTCCCGATTCCTCGGCGGTCACGAACACGAACAGCAGCGCGCGCTTCGGGTGCTGCCCCGCTGCGGCGGCTCGCGCGATGGCGAGCAGGTCGGCGACACCGGACGCGTTGTCGGCCGCGCCGTTGTAGATGGAGTCGCCGTTCGCCGCCGGCCCGATGCCGAGATGATCCCAGTGCGCGGAGAGCGCCACGTATTCCTTGGCCAGCCGCGCGTCGCGGCCACGCACGACGCCCACGACATTCTCCGACGACAGGTGCTGCACGCTGTTGCGGAACTGCAGGTCGAGGGTGATGCCGGTCGGGACGGGACGGAAGTCGCGCGTTGCGGCCTGGGCGCGTAGTGCGGCGAGATCCAGCCCCGCAGCGCGGAGCATCGTCGTGGCGCTGGAGTCGGTGATCCAGCCGCGGACGCCGAGTGGCGCGGGAAGGGTCGGATCACGCGGGAGCATGCGCTGCTCCTTGGCCCACGAGCCGACGACGGTGTGCCATGGATAGCCGGCGCGCTCCGTCGTGTGGATGATGAGCATCCCGGCGGCACCGCGACGCTCGGCCTCCTCGAACTTGTACGTCCAGCGCCCGTAGTAGGTCATCGCCTTGCCACCGAACAGCGCCGGTTCGGCGGGAGGCGCCGGTGGATCGTTGACGAGCACGAGCAGGATCTTGCCGCGCACGTCCACGTCCTTGAAGTCGTCCCAGCGGTACTCGGGTGCCGTCGCCCCGTAGCCGACGAACACCACTTCGCCGCGCGCGGCGCTGGTGGGCGTGGCGCTGCCCGCCCAGATCACGACGTCGTCCGGATAGCGGAGCGACCCGGCGTAGCGCCCGGACGCGGTAGCCTGGATGCTGCCCGGGTCCGCGGCCACGACGTCGATCGGGACGTTCTGGAACCAGCTGCCATTGACGCCGGGCTCGACGCCGGCGGCGCGCAACTGACTCGCGATGTACTCGGCGGCGAGGCGGCCGCCGCGCGTGGCTGGCGCGCGCCCTTCGAGCAGATCCGAGCTCAGGAAGCGGAGATGTCCATCGATCTCGGCCGTGGT
>DASSIC010000054.1:0-3272 GCA_035692325.1 Gemmatimonadaceae bacterium
GGCGAGGCGGTCCATGTCCCGGGTCGCGCGGCCTTCGATGAACGTGCCGTCGTCGCGGTAGCGGGACTTGTGCTTCGGGCACTGGAACTGCCGGTCGTCCGCGTTCCAGCGCAGCGCGGTGTTCTGGTGCGGGCATGCCAGCGAAAAGGCGTAGACCTTTCCATTCACGCGGGCAACGATCACGCTGTTGTCCTTGTCGATCGAGACGCTGTCCGCGGTGGGCATCGGGTAGCGCCGCTCGTCTCGGCGATCGCGGACCGAAGGCGCCAGTGCGGAGATGGCGCGCACCGATGCGGCGTCGGCGTTCCGCGGCAGCAGGCCAAGGAGGCCAAGCGACGCGAGGGCCGTCGTGACGGTGCGCAGGAATTCGCGGCGGTCGGGATCCAGCGGACAGCTGGTGCAGTCGTGATGGTCAGTCATCAGGCGATGTTCGTGAGCACGACCCCGACGAGGGTGATCGTGAGCCACAGGGTGAGGCTGGTGATGGCGATCGTGCGGAGCCGGCCCCACTGGGCATCGACGCTCGCGCCCGCGACGCGCAGCGAGCGCTCGAGCCGCGTCATGATGGCGCCGTTGACGAGCAGCAGCGCGATGAGCCCCATCTTGAACCAGAAGACCCACGAGCCATAGAAGGTCTCGAGGTCGGAGGCGAAGAGCGCGACGCCGGAGAGGAACGACAGCGCGAGCGATCCGAGCACGACGCGGTGCGCCGTGCCGAGCTCCGTGAGGTGCCGCGCGCGCGCGCCGGGTTCATCGTGGCGAAGCCGCAGCGTCGAGCGGTCCAGCGCGATGGCGAGCCCGCCGCCGACGACGATCGGCGCCACGTGGAGAAAGCCGACGATCGTGGAGGCGACCTTGGAGTGGCTGTAGAACTTCGCCCACGGGTCGGCGAGATCGGTGAGCAGCTGCGGAACGAGAATCATTGGCGGAGTCTTATCGGTTGGCGACGAGCATGACGGCGTACCCGGCGAGGGCACCGCCCATCGAGATGTAGGCGACTCGACGGTGCTCGTCGCGCCGCGCGGCGGAGTTCTTGGCGTCCGGGCCGAGCTTCACCCCGGCGTAGGTGAAGCCGGCGTCGGAGGCGAGCATCAGCGCGCTGTGGACCAGCTTGGCCGTACGGCCTTCGCTCACGCCGCGCGACTCCCAGAGATTCCACACCCCGGTCACGGTGTTGACGGTGAACAGCGCGGCGAGACCGCCGGCGCCGATGCTGTGCATCGACTTCGCCCAGGACGGGTCGCCGCCACCAGTCTGGTAGAGCTGGTTGCCGGCGACCGCCTGTGCGACGAACAGCGGGATCATCGTGTACGATGCATAGCGATGGATGCGCAGCCGCAGCTCGTACGCGTCGCTCACCTCGACGGCGCGCGGACGGCGTCGGGGAATCGTATCCGCCTCCGACCGACAGTCCTCGGTGGTCACCACTCGACAGGATGGGACGCTGTCGGCGCGGAACACCGGCGGTATTCCGGGAGCGGGCACGGCCAGCGTCGCCGCCGCCGCGAGCTGCAGGACGAGCATCATGTCATTGCACCTTGACGGTTCCGTTCATTCCGGCGTGGATCGTACAAGTGTAGCTGTAGGTGCCCGCGGCCGCGGGCATCGCGACGGTGCGGTCGCCCGAGTTCCAGTTGCCCACCGACGCGATGTTCTGGTTCGCGAAGGTCACGTTGTGGGCGATGTTGTCGCTGTTCGTGAAGGTGACGACGGCCGACGGGGCCACGACGATGTCCGCCGGGTTGAAGGCGTTGCTCTGGAGGGACACGGCGGTGGTCGCCACGGGGTTGTTCGGGGTCGTCGGAATGATGGGGGTGGTGGGACCACCATCCGATCCTCCTCCCCCACCACAGGCGGCAGCGGTCACGAGCGCAAGCATGAGACGGAAACGCATCTTCTACTCCTGGCGTGGGTTCATCCGGCGATTCCGGATGCCCGATGCTTCAGCAAGGAGTGCGACCTGTGCCGTGTCGGCGGCAAGTCGTTGTCGTCTCCACAGTTACCGACGAGGCTCCGCAACCGTTGGGCCGGCGCGCGTAACGCGGCGTGCCGAGGGTGTATCGGAACGTTCCGATGGCCGTTTGGCGTGGGACGTGAGACGTGGGACGTGAGACGTGGGACGAAATGGCAAAGGCACACCGAATCGAATCGGTGTGCCCCTCGCGGACCTGCGAACCTCCGGCCTCCGAGCCCGGCCTACGCTCGCCGTCGCTCGGTGTATCCGTGTCTCAGCCGTTCCCCCTCGAGGGCGGTGTCGGCCATGCGCGACACGATCGCCGCCACCTGCTCCTCGGACAGCTTGTCACCGGCGGCGATGACGCGCTGACGGAGGCGAGCGATCAGCTCCTCCCGCCGGCGCCTTGCCGAGGACTGGGCATCCTCGAACAGATCCCACTCCTCGCCCATGGCAGGCTACCCGTGCGCCGCGCGGCGGCGCGAGCGATGGGGCGTGGCCGGCTCGAAATACTCCAGCTCCACGGCGGCCATGCGCGTGGACAGCTCGAGCATGTCCTCATCCGGCATGTTGGCGCAGACGGGACGCAGACGATGGGCGATGTCGAGGGCGAGGGCACGGACGCGATCGGGGACGTCCGGTCCGTGCAGCTTACGGTTCACCATGTGCGATGCGCGAGCTCCTCATCGGCCAGACGGTGGGCGGCGATCCGCTCGACGGCTTCGAGGAGGGCGCGCTCAGACAGGTGGGGGGCGGTGCGTCGCATCTGCGGCAGCAGCTCGCGCACGAGCTCCGCGAGACGCACCGCCCGGCCGTGGGCCACGGGGTCGGTCGCGTCTCTGACGCCCGGCGTCGGGCGAGCGGGATGGAGGGGGAGCGGGAGGGACATGGTCGTGTGTTCTACCGGACGCGGCTGCTCCGGAAAGGTCACACGTCGAGCCCGCTCAGTCGGCGCGGGCGGCCTCCGTCGAGTCGAAATAGGCCTGGATGCACGCGGTCACCACGGCGGCCATCACATCGGGGCCCGCATCCCCGAACTCCAGCCGAAGCTCGGGCAGTGACGCCCAGGCGAGCTTCAGCGCGACGATGAGCTTCTCGACCGGCACCCCGCGCCGGCGCGGTTCGTCGCAGAAGAGCGCCATGGGGCCGGCAAAGGCAGCCCTCCCCGGCCGCCGCGACGTCCCGCTATCCACGGCGGCCCCCAGGACGTCGAGCAGCATGCGCCGCCCGGCGACGATCAGCGCGTCGTCGATCTGGGGTGGACGGTCCGCGGCCCGCCACGCTGGCGGGGTCGTGAAGGTGTACTGCATCGATCCTC
>DASSIC010000055.1:0-9551 GCA_035692325.1 Gemmatimonadaceae bacterium
GATCCCGGCCAGAGCAGGGTACAGGTGCGCGTGCTGCGGTTGCTGGCCGGGGTGACGACGGCCAACGAGGAGTGGGGACCGGCCATCGACAGCCCGTTCCTGTTGAGCAGGAATGCCGCTGGGTTTGGGCACGTATTCTTCGGGACCGACGGTCCGCTCTCGCTCGGACCACTCCGTGTGTCCGCCCGCGTCATCGCTGGCCGGCTCGAGCAGTCGCCATTCGCCACCACCAGCTTGAGCGCGCGACGCTCCCTCACCGGGATCGTCGCCGCCGTCGGCGTGCGACAGCTGCCCGGGCTCGAGATCGGCGCATCGCGGGTATTCCACAATGCCTGGCCGGACTCCGGTCTGCGGGCCCGCGACGTCCTGTCGCAGATCCTCAAGAACCCGTTCAAGGCGCGGCTCAGCGCAACACTCGGGGGCGACGGAACCGAGCCCGACAATCAGATCGCCTCCATCTTTGCGCGCTGGAACGTCCCGGGGGCGGGAATCGAGGTCTACGGCGAGATGGGACGCGAGGACAACGCCTACGATGCGCGAGACGTCCTGGTGGAGCCGGACCGCGACGGGTCGTACACGCTGGGATTCCAGCGGGTGTGGAAACGTCCGGATGGAAGCCTGCTGACGCTTCGTGGCGAGGTCCTCAACAGCGCCGCGTCGCACCTGGCGAACACGCGCCCGTCCGGTCCCCCGTACATCCACACGCCCATCACGCAGGGACACACGCAGATCGGTCAGGTGCTCGGCGCGCCCGGCGCATTCGGCGGCGGGGCGGATATCGTGGCCCTGGAATGGGTGACGACCACCGGTCGCCGCACCGTCACGTGGCGGCGCCTCGTGCAGGAGCCCGTCGCATTGCCGGCCCCCAAGGACGTGGTGCACGCCGTGACCGTCGACTGGCTGCTGTTTCGCCATCGAGTCGACCTGGCGCCAGAGGCGACGATCGCGTACGAGTTGAACCGGGTCTCGACTGGCGACGCGCTGAACTTCCGGGGCGCCCTGACCGGACGCCTGCACTGGTGAGTGACGGAGTGACGGCACCCCTCGCCCACGCGATGGCGCGGACCGGGTACCTGCGCGACAAGGTCGTCATGTACCTGCGCAACCACACCCTGATGCGCCGGCATGCGGTCGCCGGCGGGGTGTTCGACTTCGCGAACCTTGCGCGCGCACCGCGTTCCATCGGGTTCGACATCTCCAACGCGCTGCACGTCCATCTGGGGGACCATCTCTTCCTCGAGCCCGCGATGCGGGCATGTCGCGACCGGGGCGTCGAGGTCGTGGTCGCTCCCGGTCCGGCGATGCGGGAGTATTTTCGCGAGGCGGGCTACGTGGTGGTCCCGTCGGACGTCGTGCTCGAGCAGGAGCTCCGCGTCACCTCCGTGTGGATGTACGACTCGATGCCGCCGTCGGAGCGGAGGACGCGATTCCTCTACGTCAACATGATCGACCACGGCATTAGTCGCCCGGTGGCCGAGCACATGGGGGAGCACGTGCTGCGCGCGGCGCGGATCGACCCGCATCCGGCGCCGATCGACGGACGGCC
Source organism: Gemmatimonadaceae bacterium (assembly GCA_035692325.1). Taxonomy (GTDB): domain Bacteria; phylum Gemmatimonadota; class Gemmatimonadetes; order Gemmatimonadales; family Gemmatimonadaceae; genus AG11. The sequence continues at coordinate 1,547 of DASSIC010000055.1, forward strand.
CTATCTCGTAGCCCGGGGCGCGACGGCACTCGACGACGCGGATGGGCGGTGGCTGGTGTTCAACGACACCGTGGACTCCGGGTGGTTCAGGGTCACGGGCCGAGATCGCGCCGAGCTCGCGACGGTCGCCGCGGCCCAGCGGCGCGCCGGCTATCGCATCGTCCGCGTGGGGACCGAGAGCGAGCGCATCGCCCGGCCGGCGAGCCTCGGCATCGAGGATCTGGACCTGCGCGGGCAGACCTCGGTCATGGATCTCTTCCGTCTGCTGCGCTCGCCCAGGGTGGCCGGCACGGTCTCGTTCGACCACGTCGTGGCTCACATGGGCATGGCGTGCGGAAAGCCGGCGATCGTCAAGGTTCGCCGCTGCAGCCAGCGACATGGCGAATTCATGAAGCGATATCTCATCCCGCCCTTCGCCATGGACGCGCCCCCCGTGCAATACCTCTAGGGCTCGAGCGGGAGAGTACCCGGCGCCGTGCTCGATGCGGGGCAGGAGGCACCCGGAACGCCGCCTTGTGGTCGTGGACCGCCCGCTGCGACCGACGTGCCGCTCGCCGGCGCGCATCTCCGCCGACTCGAACGAGGTCGCTAGATTAGCATCGGTTCCGCTGGTCCCGCACGCTTTTCGCAGGGGAGCGGCGCATGCACCCCTTGGCCCGTTGCACGGCAACGATCCTCGGGACGACAGATCCCACTACCACGACCAGATGACCGGGCCGGAAATCGACACCGTGAGTCAGCTCGTTCTCGAGCGTCGGACGCAGTGGCCGGGCGAGCGCGAGATCTCGGTGCTCGTTCGCCCGGACGTCGCGCTGCATCAGACGAAGGAGGGCACCGCACGACGCCACCTGATGCGCGGGGCGCTTCGGGTGCTCTGGCTCGCGATCGGAGACGTGACCGCCGCCGGCGCCGCCGCCGTGAGCGTGCGTGCGCTGGTGGAGTGGCTGTCCACGATGCTCGGGCGGGGCCACATCCCGTACTCCAACACCGCGGAGTTCTGCGCCGCGGTCATCCTCGCCCTCGTCCTCACCGGCAACTACCAGCGATCGGATCGGCCGTACTCCACGCTGCATCTGCTCGTCGGCAGCTCGATGGGCGTGATCGTCGTATGCTGGTCGAACTTCTGGGCACGTCCCACCTTCGGGGCGGTCCCCATCGGCGTGCTCCTCGCCGTGGTCACGACGTGTGCCCTGTTCCTCACGCGCGGAACGATGGCCGCGGCGATCTCCTGGCTGCTGCCGGAGCGGCGGCGTCTCGTGCCGGCGATCGTCGTGGCCTCGGCCCAGCATGGGGAGACGCGCGTGGATTCACGGTCGGGCTACCGCGTCACCGGCAGCGTGGTGCTCGACCGACGGCACCCGGAGTTGCGTCCCCAGGAGCTGGCCCGGCTCATTCGCGAGGGACGGGCGGAGTCGGTCATCGTGCTGGGCGCGCTCGAGGGTCGTGCCTTCGACCAGCTGCTGGAGATCGGGCTGAACGCGGGATGCGAGGTCCTCTGCTCGCCGCCCGGGTTCGGTGTCGCCGGTGTGCGACCGAGCGTCTCGTGGCGAGGCCCGTATGCGCTGATCCAGGTGCAGCCCCCGTCGCTCAAGGCGCCGCAGATGTTCGCCAAGCGATGCGTCGACGTCCTGGCCTCATGCGCCGCCCTGGCGATCTCCGCCCCGTTGGCCCTGCTGGTCGCGCTCGCCATCCGCCTGGACTCTCCGGGACCCGTGCTGTTCTCGCAGGCGCGCGTCGGGCAGGGTGGTCGGCGGTTCTTCATGCTCAAGTTCCGCACGATGCGCGAAGGCGCGGATACGGAGAAGGCGCAGCTGGCGCATCTCAATCCGTCAGGCGATCTGCGCGCGTTCAAGATACCCGACGACCCGCGCATCTCCCGCGTCGGCCGCATCCTTCGCCGCTGGAGCCTCGACGAGCTGCCGCAGTTCCTCAACGTGATCATGGGGCACATGAGCCTCGTCGGACCGCGTCCCGTCCCCGAGGACGACTTCGTCGACTACGAAGAGCACCACTTTCGCCGCCTGGGCGCGAAGCCCGGGATCACCGGGCTATGGCAGGTCTCCGGGCGCAGCGCGGTCGCCGACTTCGAGGAACGGGTCCGGATGGACACCGAATACATCGATCATTGGTCGCTCTGGCTGGACTTCAAGATTCTCGTGATGACGATTCCGGCCGTGCTGCAGCGGACCGGTGCCTACTGACGGCGGGGCAGGCGTCACGCCGGCCCCCGTGCGATAAATATTGACGGTGCTTATGTTTATCTTCCTGGCGCACCAGGCGGTCGAGCTTGGGCGGGGGCGCTCGGTCCGGCTCGGGGGCGCAGGGCGTACACCGCCGTGCGAGCGGAGCATTGTCGTGCTAAGTGCAAGGCAGGATGACATTTCGACGGTGTGGGTGCGCGACCGGGACCTGTGACGGCACCGCAGTCGCGCAGGTTGAGTGATAGATGCGGGCGGCGGGGCGGCGGATCCGTTCCAGGGCGCGGGAACGCGCGGGTGCGCCGGGGTAAGACGATGGCCGGTGCGACGGCCAGCGGCATGCGAACAGCGGTTCGTGACTCAGAATCATCGAGGACCATGTGAACTTTATTCGTCGACGGGCTCCTGGCATTCGCAACAGGGCATTCTTCGCTTCGGACCTGATCCTCTTGCCGGCGTGCGCCGTCCTTGCGTTCGCCGCGCGGTACGAAGGGTTGTGGACTCCGGACGTCGAGAAGCAGCTCGTCGCGTTTCTCATGACGGCGTTTCCCCTCAAGTTGATCGTCCTGCTCGCGATCGGGATGTACCGGCGCCTGTGGCGCTATGCGAGCGTGGCCGATCTCGAGGTGCTGATGCTCGCCGCCGCCCTCTGTGCGGCGGTGGATCTCGTCTGCGGCAGCGTGCTGCTCACCACGTTGCGGCTCGTTTCCGTCCGGCCCTCGTTCGCCGCGCTGCTGCTCGATGCCTGTCTGACCGCGCTGGCACTGGCGCTGCCCCGCCTCGCGGTGCGCATGGCCGCGCGCCGCGATCGGCGGGCGCACAACGCGAACCCGCGTCGCGTGCTGATCGTCGGTGCCGGCGTGGCGGGGGGCCTGATCGTCCGTGAGCTGCTCGAGAACTCGCGGCTCGAGATGCTTCCCGTCGCCCTGCTCGACGACGACCCGCGGAAGCATCGGCTCCGCCTGCACAACGTTCCCGTGGTCGGTTCCGTGGACGAGCTGGAAGAGGTGGCAAAGCGGCTGAACGTGATGGAAGTCATCGTCGCCATGCCGTCGGCGCCAGGCCGTACGGTGCGCCGCATCGTGCGTCAGGCGAGCGCCGCGGGATTGGCGACGCGCACCGTCCCCGGACTCTACGAGCTCCTCTCCGGCGAGAAGCGCGTCGACGCCCTGCGTCAGATCGAGATCCAGGATCTCCTGCGCCGCGAGCCGATCCGCACGGACATCGCCCAGGTGGCGTCGCTCGTCGCCGACCGGGTGGTCATGGTCACCGGGGCGGGCGGCTCGATCGGAAGCGAGTTGTGCCGCCAGATGGCGCGCCTCAATCCGCGACGCATCGTGGCCGTTGGGCGCGGAGAGAACTCGATCTTCGATCTGATCCAGGAGTTCTCTCGCACCTTCCCCGACATCGCGATCGAGCCGGTGATCGCCGACGTGCGCGACCACAGTCGGATGGACGCCCTCATCCGGACGCACCAGCCATTCTCGTTCTTCCATGCCGCCGCGCACAAGCACGTCCCGCTGATGGAGGCGAACGTCGCCGAGGCGGTGATGAACAACGTCCTCGGCACGCAAAACGTCGTCACGCTCTGCGCCGAGCACGGGGTCGAGCACTTCGTGCTCATCTCAACCGACAAGGCGGTTCGTCCGACGAGCGTGATGGGCGCGACGAAGCGCATCGCCGAGCACATCGTGCACGACTGCGGCGTGGCGCGGCAGGGCGGATACGTCAGCGTTCGCTTCGGGAACGTGCTGGGAAGTCGGGGCAGCGTCGTGCCCACGTTCATGCGCCAGATCGCCGAGGGCGGCCCGGTGACGATCACGCATCCGGACATGACGCGCTACTTCATGACGATTCCGGAGGCGGTGCAGCTCGTGCTGCAGGCCGCGGCGCTCGGCAAACAGGGCGAGGTCTTCGTGCTCGACATGGGCGAGCCGGTGCGCGTGGCGGATCTGGCGATGGATCTCATCCGCCTGTCGGGCCTCGAGCCCAACACGGATATCGAGGTGGAGTTCACCGGCGTGCGGCCCGGGGAGAAGCTGTTCGAGGAGCTGTTCTTCCAGGGCGCGCACGTCGCGCCGACCATCCACCCGAAGATCCTGCGCGCACGCGATGCGGAGGCCGATGGCCACGACGTGAGCGACATCGATGGATTGATCGCCGCCGCGCGCTCCAACAGGTCATCCGGTGAAATACGACGCCTGATCGTCAAGCTCGTGCCGGAGTATTCCGGTCAGCTCGATACGGGAGAATATCCCAACCCCTTCGTCGAGTCGGATGCTGCGATCGGTGCGGATCTGGTCGAGGAACCGGCGCTGGAGAACGGGAACGGCGCGGCGGGCGGCCTGCACGAAGCCCGCTTGGCGAAGATCCGCGGCTGACGGGGCCGGCGCCGTGGCGCCGGTGACCGCTCCATTCCCGAGCGTTATGGGGCGGCGGACGTGGGAGTGCTCCGTCCCAGCAGGCGCCAGGGCCGGCGCAGGTCGCGGAACAAGGCCCCTCTGAGGTCCACCAGCTCGTCGTACACGTGCGCCTCCCGCGTGGACAGCTGGTTCAGGCTCTCCAGCCAGAGCGCGAGGGCCGCGCCCGCGACCGCCCCGAGGATGAGACCGAGCAGCGTGCGGAGCACCGTGCCGCGCGAGTCCGGTCGTACCGGCATCGCGGCGGGCTCGATGATGGTCAACACCGGAGTGTCGCGCACCTCTTCCATCTTCGACTGCTCGTAGGACTGCGCGACGGTCGTGTAGATCGACTGCTGCATCGACACGTTGCGCTGCAACCGGTCTTCCTGCAGGCGCAGCAACGGCGAGCCGCTCAAGCCGCGATTCTGCAGATGAAACGACGCCAGCGCGTTCTCGGCGACGTGGAGCGAATCGCCGATCTCGGCGAGGCGGCGCTCGGCGAAGCGGCGCTCCGCTGCCGCCTGGGACTGCCGTCGCTCCAGATTGAACTGCGTCAGAGCATCGAGCAGCCGCGCGTTGAGCTGTTGCGCCAGCGCCGGCTGCCTGGCGCGGACGTCGAGGCGCACGACGCCGCTGGCGGAAATGGACGTGCGCAGCGAGGCGCGCAGCAGGTCGACGGCTCGCTCCAGGCGCGTCAGCGAGTCCCCCCGGAGCTCGAGCACGTCGGCGAGCGTGCGCCGGACACCCTTCGCGCCCTGGGGCACCTCGTACGCGGACTGTGCGACCTGCTGCAGGACGCCGTGTGAGCGCAGCAAGTCGGCGTAGAAGCCGGGCGTCTGCGCGACCTCGCCTCCCGCCGGGACCGCCACGCCGAACTGCGCCGCCAGTCCCGCGAGCGAGGAGCGGCTGTTGCCGCCCTGCGGCATGAAGGTGGACGTCGAGGTGTAGGAGCGCGACTGCAGCAGCGTGGCGGCGGCGGCGATCGCGCCGACCGCGAACGCGGCGCGACTGATGAGCCGGCGGCGTCGCAACAGCACGACGGTCAGTCGCAGCAGCAGCGATTCCTCGGCGAGCGGTTCGTCCTGCAGGACGACCACGGGCGCGTTCGACAAGCTTGGACTCACCGACTCCCTAGTTTCGGGTGCGCGTGAAGGCGGCCATGTGCCTCGTTCCGGCAGACATCCGCTCGGCAACCAATTAATATGCATCGACGGTACCGAGCACCGAAAGTGCGTGCGAGCACCGTCGAACACCTTCTCCATCGATCACATGCCCACACTCGGCGCGGCAGCGCATTTCGCTACATCGAGGCACCGTGACCGTCGCGGCGAGACCGTCGCGATCGGGTCGTAGCGACGCGCGCCAATGTGTGGCATCTACGGTCGGTGGCACCGCGACGGCTCGAGCGTGCCGCTCGCGCAGGTCGAAGCGGCGACCACGCAGATCCGCCATCGCGGGCCGGATGACGAAGGCTACCTGGTGGCGAGCGCGGCTCGACGCCGCGTCTTCGAAGCGGCCGGCGTCGATACGGACGTGCGGCTTGCGCTTCCGCAACTCGCCGAGCTGGCCGGCGAATCGTGCGACCTCGCGCTGGGCTTCCGTCGGCTGTCGATCCTCGACCTCTCGCCGGCGGGACATCAGCCGATGCGCAGCGAGGACGGGCGTCGCTGGCTCGTGTTCAACGGAGAGATCTACAATTTCGTCGAGCTCCGCGCCGAGCTGACCGCGCTGGGCCACGTCTTCCACAGCGGAACCGACTCCGAGGTCCTGCTCGCCGCGTACTCCGAATGGGGCAGCGCGTGTCTCGCGCGCTTCAACGGGATGTGGGCGTTCGCGATCTGGGACCTGGAGCAGGAGACGCTGTTCCTCGCGCGTGACCGCTTTGGCGTGAAGCCGCTGTTCTACGCGGTGCAGGGCACGACGTTCAGCTTTGCCTCCGAGATCAAGGCGCTCGTCGGGCCGCACGGCGTTCCGTTCGCACCCTCCGCCGGGGCGGTGTTCGACTATCTGGTGCACGGCCGGCTGCCGAGCCCCCGCGCCGGCGACACGTTCTTCGAGGGGGTGCGCCAGGTCCCACCGGGACATCACCTCACGGTGACGAAGGCGAAGCTGACCCTGCAGCGGTACTACGAGCTGTCGACCGAGGAGGCGAGCGCGCCCGACACCGCGGACGCGACGGCCGCCGCATACGGGGCCCTGCTGGCGGATTCCGTCCGGCTCCGTCTGCGCGCCGACGTCGCCGTCGGGAGCTGCCTGAGCGGCGGCGTCGATTCCTCGTCGATCGTGTGCCTGGCGAATGGCATGCTGCGCTCGGGTGGCGAGGCGATCGGGGATCGCCAGAAGACGATCTCCGCGGTGTACGATGGCAGCGGCCGATACAACGAGCGCGCGCACATCGACACGGTGATCGCCGCGACCGGAACGGACGCGCGGTTCGTCTACCCGACGGCGCCGTGGCTGCGCCGCGACGTCGAGCGCCTCGTCTGGCACCAGGACGAGCCGTTCACCTCCACCAGCATCTTCGCGCAGTGGTGCGTCATGTCGGCGGTGCACGACGCCGGCGTGACCGTGCTGCTCGATGGACAGGGCGCCGACGAGGCGCTGGCGGGCTATCGCCCGTTCGAGATCGTGCTCGCCGACCGCCTGCGGCGGGGTCGCCTGCGTGAGGCCGCGCGCCTGGCGCGCGCGATCCGCCGGGTGACGGGCGACGGCATCACTCGCCAGTTCGCGCGTGCCGTCGCGTTCCAGATGCCCGCGGTCCTGCAGCGAGGGCTTCGTGTCCGGCGCACGCGCGGACGCGCCTCGCTCCTGCGCGCCGACTTCGCCGCCGCGCAGCGCTCGCGGCCGGAGCCCGAGCCGTCACGTCGCGACCTGCAGCGCCACCTGTGGGAGATGACGGTCGAAGAGAGCCTGCCGCATCTGCTGCGGTACGAAGACCGGAACTCGATGGCCTTCCACGTGGAGGCGCGCGTGCCGTTCGTCGACTACCGCCTCGTGGAATTCGCCTTCCAGCGTATGGGCATGCACCGTGTGCGCGACGGATGGAGCAAGTGGCCCCTCCGTCGCGCGATGCAGGGGATCGTGCCCGAGGCGATCCTCTGGCGCCGTGACAAGGTGGGGTTCGAGACGCCGGAGTCCGACTGGCTGCGCACGTGGCTGACCGAGGACCCGAGCCTGTTCGCCGACGACATGCTGGCGGGGCGATTCGTCGAGCCTGCGCGGGCACGCGCGCTCGCCGCGGACTGCCTCGCCGGCACGGGGGATCTTCGTCTCGTCTGGCGCATCATGAACCTCGAGCTGTGGCTCCGCGTCTTCGGCGAGCGGCAGGGCATCCCGAGCGCGCCGGCCATCCTCGACGAGAGCGTCGCCGCCAGATCATGAAGATCGTCACCATCGTCGGCGCGC
>DASSIC010000056.1:0-2500 GCA_035692325.1 Gemmatimonadaceae bacterium
TACGTCGACAACTATCTGGAGGGCTACCACCTCCCCGTCGTTCATCCAGGGCTGCACAAGGAGCTCGACTACGACAACTACAAGGTCGAGCCGCATCGATACTTCTCCATCCAGCACGCGCCGCTACGCGCGGTGCACGGCAGCAACCCCGAGCGGCGCTACGATCCGTCAAAGACCGACGTCGCCGAAGCGGTGTACGTGTGGCTCTTTCCGAACATCATGCTCAACGTCTACATGGGGCAGATGCAGACGAACGTCGTGATTCCGGTGGGCCACGACCGCTGCAAGGTCGTGTTCGAGTGGTACTCGACGAAGCCGCCGGCCGACCCGGCCAACGATGCCGAGTGGACGAAGCTTCTCGCCTTCAGCGACGAGATCCAGGACGAGGACATCGAGATCTGCGAGATCGTCCAGCGCAACCTGCGTTCACGGATCTACGATCGCGGCCGCTACTCGGCGGCGCGTGAGAACGGCGTGCATCACTTCCACTCGCTGCTGCACGAGTTCCTCACCTGAGGATCCGGATCTCGACAGGGATGGCGCAGTATCGTTTGAGAGATCGGCCAAAGGGCCTGCGTTTTCTTGTCCGCGTGTTGAAAAACCAAATGGACAAACCACAGAGAGCACAGAGGACACACAGAAAAAACAATGAGGAGAGCAACTTCTTGCTCCTGCTGTTGCAGTTCTCGGTGCCCTCTGTGTCCTCGGTGGTCTGTCCAAAGCTGTTCCAAACGCTCTCGGTTCACGCCGTTCTGACCACCTGATCAACGCGACTCGATGAAAACGAAAAGGCCGGGCTCCGTGATCGGAGCCCGGCCTTTCGAACATTCGGGGTGCGTGGGTTACGGCCTCGGATGCGCCGTGCGCGGCTCGCTCGCCGGCGGATCGCTGCGCGCGGGCTGGCTGCTGCTCGAGCCCGAGCTCGACGAACCGGACGAGCTCGAAGGACGCGGCGTCGCGGTCGGCGTCGTCGTGCCGCTCGATGCGGACGGCGTGTATCCGCGTCCCTTCACCATCTGCCCGCGCTGCGTCTGCGTCTGCGGAGTCACGACGACGATCGGCGCGAGGTAGCCGGGGTAGCCGTAGTAGCCCGAGCCGTACCCATAGCCGCCGTAGCCGAGCGGCGAGTAGCCGTAGGGGCCGTACCCGTAGCCGTAGCCATAGGGCGAGTAGCCCCACCGGTACGGCGAGTAGAGCGGATCCATGTAGACGTAGATGCGACGGCCGGTGATCTCCTCGTCATCGAGCGCGCGACGGCGCGCCCTGTCGTCGGGCCGCGCAACGGCGAAATGTTGCGGGTTGGAGATCGCAACCATGGCATCGGTCACGCGCGCCGGCACCCCGGCGTCCGCAAGCCGCACCAACTCATTCGCGTCGAGCCCGAACGCCTGGCCACGTTCGAGGATCCAGGCTTCGACCACCGCCGGCGCGGCCGCCTTGGACGCCTCGATCACCGCCGCCGAGCCGATCGTCGCCCCAGCCATCGATCGTGTGGAAGTCGCGGCCGCGGAGCGGCCGCGCAGTGCGGCAGCGATCTGCTCCGGCACGACGCTCGGCAGCCCCGCGTCACGGTACCGCGCGACGCGCACCCCTTCCTCACCCGACACCCCTACCCCCTGAACGTCGAGCCATTCGCCGGTGGGCGAGATCGCCATGATGCCGGACGTCACCCGGTCGAGGCCATCGCACTTCGTCACGGCCTTCAGGTAGACCCGCCGACCATCCGCCGACCACTGCGCGTGCTGGCTGCCGGTGCATCCCTTCGTCTCCACCGGCAGCTCGCGTCCGCTGGCGTCGAGACGCTGCGTGCTCACCACCTTGTCGCCGCTGATCGTGGTCACCTCCACGACGTTCGCGTCGACGGTCGGGGTGACGCACACGAGCGGGGCAACCTGCGACGGGGCGATGCCCCCGATCGCCGGCCCGGCGCTCCAGCAGCCGAGCCACGGCTGCCAGCTTCCCGCCGGCTGCTGTGCGCCGGCCTGGCCGCCGACGAGCGCCACGAACCCCGCCGCCACCGCGCAGGAGCGGGCAATCGAAACGATGCGCTTCATGGATCCCTCCATCCTCGTGATCCTCATTCGCCTAGAGCCTGAGCGTCAGCCCGAGCGCACCGGTCACGCCCGAGAGGTCGATCTTGTCGTACGTCCTGAAGTCGCTGGACGGCTTCGCGCTCGCCCAGTAGCGCCGCACGTCCGCGGTGAGAGCGACGCTCGGCGTGAGCGAGATGTCCAGTCCGGCCGATGCCTGCGTCGTGGTCGCCCAGCCGGACGACGCCAGCGTCGCCGTGAACACGTTCAGCGTCTGATAGTCGACGAAATCGCCTTCCTGCATGAACCGGTACCAGGTCGTGCCACCGCCCGCCCCGATCCACGGTACGATGCGGGCCGGAACCCATGCAAGCTTGCCGATCGAGCGGCCGCGCGGTGTCAGGTAAAGGGTCGCGTTGGCCATGAACGGGGCGCGACGGAAGCTCGTCGTCTGCTGGATCGGCAGGTTG
>DASSIC010000057.1:0-2003 GCA_035692325.1 Gemmatimonadaceae bacterium
CAGGACCTCTTCCTCACGCACTGGATCGCCCAGGGCAACGCACTCTACGACAACCTGCCGCGTCGGTCGCCCGCCGGCACGGCGGCGAAGGCTTCCCAGTCGCCCCCCGTCACCTTCATGGACGAGTCGGACCGCTACGGACTCGGCCAGATCTCCCTCGATTACATCGGCTGGGCGACGTCGTTCATCGACTACGACCTCGACGGAAAGCTCGACCTGTTCGTCGTCAACGGAAGCACGCTCCAGAAGCGCGACGATCCCTCCAGCCTGGGCGCGATGCGGAGCAAGATGTTCTGGAACCGCGGCACCGACGAGGGCTTCTTCGACGTCTCGCCGGTGAGTGGCGCCTATTTCGGGAAGGCGTACGTGGGACGCGGCGCGGCGTTCGCCGACTACGACAACGACGGTGACGTGGACGTGTTCGTCGTGAACCACGGTGGTCCGGGGATCCTTCTGCGCAACGATGGCGGGAACCGCAACCACTGGCTGCAGGTGCAGCTGCGCGGAACCAGAAGCAACCCGCAGGGGATCGGCGCGAAGGTGCGGCTCGTCGCCGGTGGTGTCGCGCAGCGCCGGCAGGTCGGCGCGCAGAGTCCGTATCTCTCACAGAACGCCCTCGTCGAGACCTTCGGTCTCGCCCAGCTGCCGAAGGTGGACACGATCGAGGTGTGGTGGCCCAGTGGCGCGCGCGACCGGCGCACCGACGTCGCCGCGAACCAGCGCATTCTCATCGTCGAAGGCGAGCCCGGTGCGGTCGGTGCGGTGAAGGAACCTGTGTCGGCGCGCGGTGCTGGTGACAGCACGATCGACGCGCACGAGAAGATTCGGCGCTTCTGGAGCGTCTATCGGGAGGCGACCGCACAGCGGATCGCCCGCCAGCCGCAGCTCGCCGCAGAGAGCTATGCGCGCGCGCTCGCGCTCGACCCGGACCACGAGGATGCGCTCTACTACGGCGGCAGCATGCGGCTCGAGCTCGGAGACTTCCAGGGCGCCGCTCGTCACTGGCGGCATCTCCTCGCCGTCAACCCGTCGAGCGCGCGCACGCACTCGCGGCTCGGCGCCCTCCATCAGTGCCTCGATCCACGGGCGCCCTTTCAGCTCGATTCCGCCGAGTGGCATCTCCGCCGAGCGCACGAGCTGAACCAGGAGGAGAATGGGCCGCTGCTCCGCCTTGGCGAGGTGGCGCTCATTCGGGGGGACCTCGCATCGGCGCGCCGCTACCTCGCCGCGGTTCTCGCCACGCACTCGACGAACTCCGCGGCGCACTTCTACACCGGCTATCTCGCGTTCAGGGCGCACGACGCCATGCGTGCGCGCGACGAGCTGCGACTGGCCGCCGCGACGCCCGCGCCGAGCGCTCCCGTGCCGGGAGCATCGAGCGAAGGAGACACGAAGCGCGCGAGCGCCCCGCCGCCGCCGGCCGCGGAGCCATGCAACGAGCTCCGCACCCTGGCCGAGCACCCGCGCCCCGCGAGCAGCGACCAGGACGTCGCCAGACGCTACCGCGAGCTCGAGGGAGTGCTCGCGTCGGCGCGCCGGCGCATGCGCTGAGCGCTGGCGCCACCGGTGCGTGTCACGACCCGCGTATTGTACTCCCGCTGGTACCGCTCATGCTCCGCGTCAGCCGGATATGATTCGCCCGGCGCATACGGATACGACTTGATCTTGTGGAATGGCAGCGGCGCGACGGTCGTGCCGAAAGCGGTGTTGAGATCGGAGTCCTTGATCCAGCCGTCGGTGTAGAGCAGGAAGTCGCGCTTCCATCCCTTCGGCAGCGCGGTCGCCGAGCTGGCGTCGAACTCCAGGGTCGTCTCGTCGCCCGGCGCCATGACGACGTATCTGTCATCGGGGCGGTCGAGCAGCGGCAGCACGTCGCCGAACCGCGTGAACGCCCCCGCGATGGGACGCCACGGTGACTCCTTGCTGACGTCGTCATACGCGAACCAGTACGGACCGTAGCGGCCTCCCTTGCGGTACATGCGCGAGTAGCCGCGCTCGTGCAG
>DASSIC010000058.1:0-4100 GCA_035692325.1 Gemmatimonadaceae bacterium
CGTCAAGTGGCTGCGGCGCATCAAGGTGATCGATCAGCCGAACATGTCGCGCGACGAGACGTCGAAGTACACCGATCCGCTGCCGAACGGCACGGCGCGGCAGTTCAGCTTCGTGATGGACGTGAAGTCGACGATCACGCACCCGACGTCGCCGGCGCGGATCACCGAGCGCGGATGGGTACCGATCTCCGGGATCGCGTGGAGCGGGCGCGGGCGGATCGCGCGCGTGGACGTCAGCACCGACGGGGGCGCCACGTGGACGGCGGCCGAGCTGCAGGAGCCGGTGCTGTCCAAGGCGCACACGCGCTTCCGGCTGCTGTGGAACTGGAATGGAGATGCCGCGACGCTGATGAGCCGCGCGGTCGACGAGACGGGCGACGTCCAGCCGACGCTCGCCGTGTTTCGCGCGACGCGTGGACGCGGCACCGACTTCCACTTCAATCACATCCGATCATGGGCCGTGCATCCGGACGGCAGCGTCACCTACGAGGCACGGGCATGAGCCGTCACGCAGCGTTGGCGCGATATGCGCTTGGCGCGATGTCGGCGCTCGCGGTGGTGGCGTGCAGCGATCGCGACGCGGCCGTCACGCAACAGGGAAGCACCGCGATCCACGTGGCGCGCCCCGCCGACGTATCGGCGACACCACCCCTGCCGTCGCGCTTCCGGACGATCGGGCACGATGCGACGCGCGCCGACATCCGGGCGTGGGACATCGACGTCAATCCGGCGGGGAACGGCCTGCCGCCGGGACGTGGCACGTACGCCGCGGGCGCGGCGCTCTTCGCACAGAAGTGCGCCGCATGCCACGGCGCGCGCGGCGAGGGAATGGGCCCATATCCGCGTCTCATCGGGCGCGACCCTCGCGCCGGCTTTCCCTTTGGGCAGGACCTGAAGTACGTGAAGACGGTCGGCAACTACTGGCCGTACGCGACGACGATCTTCGACTACGTCAACCGTGCGATGCCGCTCACGGCGCCGGGGTCGCTGCGCCCCGACGAGATCTACAGTCTCACCGCCTTCCTGCTCGCCGAGAACGACATCATCGACCGGAACGCGGTGATGGACGCGCGCAGCCTGCCGGCAGTGCGGATGCCGTCACACGATCGATTCGTCGTCGACGACCGGAAGCCGGGCGCCGGCTTCCGCTGACGCACGCGCGAAGGCGGCGAGGGGATCAGCTCACGAAGACGATGTCGCCGTCCGCATCGATGCCGAGCTCCTGCTGGAGTCCGCAGACGCCGCAGATCTTGGTGGCGATCCAGATCGCCGCGAGCTCGTCGCGAATCGAATCGGACGCCGGCTTCACGACGAGCTTCTTGTAGGTGTACTCGCCGCAGCTCTCGCACGCATGGGCCCGCGCGATCCGCTCGGCCCGTTCGCTGGTGATGGCTGCCAAGGTCAGAGGTCCGGGCGGGACGGATCCGCGGGCGGCGTGATCCGCGGCGGCTCGGGGGGCGCGGGCGGCGGCGGGGGCGCGGGCGGTCGTGGCGCCGGTCCTCGCGCGGGACCACCGGGGGAGCGCGCGAGCAGCTCCCGCAACCCACCCACGGCGCCCATCACGCCGGTGGCTTCGGCGGGAAGGAAGATCGTCGTGCCAGCGCCCTCGGTCATCTTCGGCAGCGCTTCGAGATACTTCAGGCCGAGCAGATACATCGCGGCCTGCCCCTCGGGCAGCGCGGCGGCGATGCGCTCGAGCGCTGCGGCCTCGGCGTCGGCCATCGCGAGGCGCGCCGTGGCGAGTCCCTGCGCGCGGAGGATCGCGGCGTCCTTCTCGCCTTCGGCGCGGCGCACCTGGGCCTCGCGCACGCCTTCCGATTCCAGAATCGCGGCGCGCTTGGTCGCCTCGGCGTTCGTGACCGCGGCGCGACGCTCGCGCTCGGCGCGCATCTGCAGCTCCATCGACTGCTGGATGTCGCGCGGCGGCTCGATCGCCTGCAGCTCGACGCGGGTGAGGTCGACGCCCCAACCGATGGCCGCCTCCTCGATCACCTCGCGCATGCGCGTGTTGATCGCGTCGCGGCTCGCAAGCGTGGAGTCGAGCTCCATCTCGCCGACGATGTTGCGCAGCGTCGTCTTGGTGAGCGTCTCGAGGGCGTACGGGAGGTTCTGCACGGCGTACGTGGCTTTTTGCGGATCGGCGACGCGATAGTACACGACGGCATCGATGTCGATCGTCACGTTGTCCTTCGTGATGACCGGCTGGCTCGGGAAGTTGAGCACCTGCTCGCGCAGGTCGATGCGGTTGGTGGACCCCGCGGTGATCTGCTTCTTGCCGCCGACGGCGACCTCGAAGTACCGCACGTCGATCGACTTGGGACGCTCGATGTACGGGATGAGGATGTTGAGGCCGGAGCGGGCGACGCGATGGAAGCGCCCGAGCCGCTCGATCACCATCACCTCCGCCTGGCCGATGACCTTGAACGACGCGCGCGCGACGGCGGCGAACAGCGCGACGACGATCGCAACGATGGCGAGACCCATGATCGCTCCGTGATGGACGGTGAGATGTTACCGCCGGTGACACGGGCCGGCAACGTCGAGCGGGTCGCTCAGAAGCGCTCGCCCGACGCCTCGCGCTGCTGGCTGCCGACGGGACGGATCCGCGACCACATGTTATGAAAGAACAACAGCAGTCCCACGATCTGGGCCGCTCCGGCGGCGAGGACGCTCCAGCGCAGCCAGGCGGCGTCGCTGCCCGTGCGGGCGAGCTCGCCCAGCACGCGCGCGAGCGTTCCCGCGGTGAGCATCCAGTAGGCCGCTTCCGCCGCGGCCGGCTTGTACTGGGTGTCGCCCTTGGCCGGCCGCGGGAACATCCACTGCGCCACGCCGAGGATCATCATCATCACGAAGCCCACGAGAATCGCGTGGGTGTGCGCGCTCACGACATACGTGGAGGGGACGCTCGTGCCGAGCTCGCGCCGCGCCATCATCCAGAAGCCGATCGCGAGACCGAACACGAGAAAGAGAATCGCCGTCTTCAGGAACCGGCGCACCAGCGACGTCACGAGCCGCTTCCCGGCAGATTCGGCAAGGGCCCGCGCCGAGCGCGCAGCGCCGCGTCCTGCGCGCGCGTAGCCGCCTGGCGCAACGCCGGCGACCCGTCCAGCGTGCGCCACATGACGTACGCGAACAGGTACGCGCCGAGCGCCGACAAGCTGCCGCCGATGACGAGGATCGGCGTGCCGGTGGCGGGCGCCGTGGTGCGCACGATGAATCCGACGACCATCAACGCCAGCCCGATGTTGGAGATGTACCAGTGCCAGGCCGCCGCGCGCCTGCTATGCAAGGGGAAGCCGGCGAAGCGCGGCAGGACGTGATAGGCGACGCCGAAGATCATCATCGTCACGAAGCCGAGCAGCACCATGTGCATGTGCGCCACGCGGTAGATGGTCCACATCGGATGCGCGGCCATCGCGAGCCCGAGGCTCACCCCCAAGGCGAGCCACGCAAGGCTCGCCTTGAGGAACGCCTTCACGAACCACTCCATCACACCCTCCCGGCGCCGGCGAACGACGCGCAGGCCGCCGCCTCGAGCATCGAGAGCAGCACGGCGAGATCGGTGCGCGCCTGCTCGGCCGCTTCACGCAGCGTGAGCTTGGCCTTACAGCAGGTGTCCATCCCGAGCAGGTTGAACACCGGTGCGGTGGAAGGATAGCGGCGGAGGACGTCGTCGACGGTGGACGCCGCGGTGACGTGAACGAAGGGAGAGGACATGGTCTCGTGATCCGGTTGAAGGTCAGCGGGAGGACAGGAGCCCGCGCGCGGCGACGTTGGTTTCGTCGCGCTCGCCGAGTCCCTGCTGCTGGTGCACGACGTAGCCCGCGGCGTCGATGAGGGTGAGGGTGTTGGAGTGGGCCAGCTCGGCGGGCGAGAGGCGGCGGTAGCGCACACCGAGCGTGGCGGCGAGCTCGCGCACGTCGTCGGCGGTGCCGGTGAGCAGTGTCCACCGCGCCGCATCGAGCCCGCGCATGCGCGCGTACTCGGCGAGGACGGCAGGGGTATCGTGGTCGGGATCGAGCGTGACGAGCACCAGCCCGACCGACATATCGGTGGCCGCCTCGATCCGCTTCATCTCGGCGATCGCGAGTGGGCAGGTG
>DASSIC010000059.1:0-11600 GCA_035692325.1 Gemmatimonadaceae bacterium
AAGATCGCCGCCGAGCGGTCGAAGGTGCTGAACTTCTACTGGATGTTCGTGGCGCTCATCACCGGCGTCTACACCTTCGGCCTGGCGGGCATCCTCCTCGGCCCCATCCTGATCGGGCTCCTCAAGGCGGTCATCGACACGGTGACGGCGCGCTCGAGCTGGCAGATCCTGGAGCTGGACGACGTGGAGGACGCGCCCGCGATGCGGCAGGCATGATCCGGTTCTTCAACGTCACCAAGCACTACGCCAAGACCGGCACCGCGGTTCACGACGTCTCGCTGCATGTCGGGAAGGGCGAGTTCGTGTTCCTCACGGGCGCCAGCGGCGCGGGCAAGACGACGCTGCTGAAGATGGTCTACATGGAGGAGCGGCCGACGTCGGGCGAGGTGCGCGTGAGCGGCACCAGCTCGCTGGACGCGACGCCGCGCGACGTCGCCCGGCTGCGCCGCAAGCTCGGCATCGTGTTCCAGGACTTCCGACTGCTGGAGAACCGGACGGCCGAACAGAACGTGGCATTCGCGCTCGAGGTGACGGGTGCCGCCCGGTCGACGATCGGTCCCAAGGTGGCGCGCGTGCTCACGCAAGTCGGGCTCGCATCCAAGGGGACGGCCTATCCGAAGGAGCTCTCCGGCGGCGAGCAGCAACGCGTGGCGATCGCCCGCGCCCTCGTCAACGATCCGTTCGTGCTGCTCGCCGACGAGCCGACGGGCAACCTCGACGACCGCGCGACGCGCGGCATCTTCCAGCTCCTGCGCGAGATCAACGCGGCGGGCACGGCGATCATGATGGCGACGCACAACCTGGAGCTCATCCGCCGGCAGGAGTTCCGGACGATCGAGATGAACCGCGGCGCGATCGTGTTCGACTCCGCCAACCCGGCGCGCGCCGCGCGGGAGGTCTGATGCGCTCTCTTCGCGATGCCTTCGTCACCTTCCGCCGGACGCCGCTGCTCAGCGCCCTCAGCGTGACGACGATCGCCTTCTCCCTGTTCGCGCTGGGGCTGTTCGGCCTCGTGGCCCTCAACATTCGCGAGGCACTCGATCGCCTCGAGGAGCGCGTGGAGCTGCGCGCCTTCGTCGCCGAAGGGACGCCGCCGGAGGCGATCGCGGTGGCGGCCGCCGACATCGCCACCTTCCCCGAGGTGCTGTCGGCGCGCGTGGTGACGCAGGACGAGGCGCTCGCGCGGGCGCGCCGGGAGCTCGGCGAGTTCCGCGACGTGTTCGAGGGGGCGGTGCTCCCGGCGTCGATCGACGTACGGCTCAAGCCCGGCTTTCGTGATCCGGCCACGGTGAAGAGCGTGGCGGCGCGCGTGAATACCTTCGCGTTCATCGACGACATCCGATACGGCGAGGAGTGGATCCAGAAGCTGTATCGTCTGCGGACGATCGCCGGGATCGCGGGGCTGGTGCTCGGACTCGCGTTCGCCTCGGTATCGGTGATCATCATCGGCGCGACGATCCGCATGGCCGTGCTGTCGCGCGCGAAGGAGATCTCCATCATGCGCCTCGTCGGCGCGACCGATTCCTACATCCGCCGCCCCTTCCTGCTCGAGGGCTTCGCCAAGGGGGTGATGGGGGGGCTGCTCGCGCTCCTGCTCACCTGGCTCGCGCGCCTGCTCATCGACCGCTACATCATCGAAACGGTGTTCTTCGACCAGCGGCTCGCGGCGCTCGGACTGCTGTTCGGCGCGCTGATCGGACTGGTGGGCAGCGCCGTGTCGGTCGGGAGGCATCTACGCGCCGTCTAGCCGTGCGCGCGGTGCTGCTCGGGCTCGCGCTGCTGCTTCCCGCCGCGCTGCCTGCGCAGACGGCCGACGCCCGCATCCGCACCCAGCGCGAGGAGCTGGAGCGCATCCGTCGTGAGCGCGCCGACCTCGAGCGGCGCATGGCGAACCTCCAGGGAGACGTCCACGACCTGGCGGAGGAGCTGATCAACCTCGACCGCCAGCGCGCGGCGACGGAGAAGATGCTCGCCACGCTCGATCGTCAGATGCTCTCGATCAACGGCGTGGTGCAGGAGACGACCGACCGCATGACGACGGCGGAGACCGAGCTGGCGCAGCGGCGGACGACGCTCCAGCGTCGACTGGTGGAGATCTACAAGCGCGGTCCCCTCTATTCCGCCGAAGCGATGCTCACCGCCCGCTCGTTCGGCGAGCTGGTGGCCCGCTACAAGTACCTCCACGAGATCGCGGTGCACGACCGGTCGCTGGTGAAGCGGCTGGAAACGCTGCGCGACGAGATCGCGCGGCAGCGGACCGAGCTCGTGAAGCTCCGCGACGCGGTGGCCGAGAACCGCGGCGACAAGCTGCGCGAAGAGGAACGGCTCGCCAGCCTGAAGAAGCTTCGCTCGAACAGCCTCCAGCAGGCGCAGCGCAGCACGCAGCAGATCCAGCAGCGACTCTCGCAGATCCGGCAGTCGGAGGCCCGGCTCGGCAACGTCATCGCGACGATCGAGGCCGAGCGCGTGCGGACGGTGGCGGCGCGCCCCAACGCGCCGCGCGTCACGAGCACGCTCCGGTCCACCGACGCCGGGCGTCTCGACTGGCCAGTGGATGGTCCCCTGCTCTACCGCTTCGGACGGGTGATCAATCCGAACAACACGACGACGCGCTGGAACGGGATGGGAATCGCCGCGCCGATCGGCACGCCCGTGAAGGCGGTCGCACCCGGAACGGTGGTGAGCGTCGGCCAGCTCGGCACCTACGGCCTGACCGTGATCCTCCAGCACGGCGAGGGCGACTACTCGATCTACGCGTCGCTCCAGGGTGCGTCGGTGCGCACGGGGACGGCGGTGAGAAAGGGCGACACGATCGGCACGGTGGGCGTGAGCGATCCCGATCTCAAACCGCATCTCCATTTCGAGATGCGGCCGAAGGGGCGAGCGGTGGACCCCGAGAGCTGGCTGCGAGGGAGCCGCTGATGCAATCGATCACCAAGCGCTGCACCGTGTGCGGCCGCTTCCGCGCCTACGATGCCGACGACGAGTTCTGCATCGGCTGCGGACACGAGGGGCTCGAGTCCGAGTGCGAGTGCGGTCGCGCATACGACTACGCGCTCGCGGAGGCCGGCGACATTCATTGCCCACGCTGCGGACGTGTCCTGCGCGGACGCAGCGCCGACCTCACCGAGTAGGACTGATGCCGACCGACCTTCTGCTGGGCGCGCACGTGAGCGCCGCTGGTGGCGTGCCCGAGGCCCCCCCTCGCGCCACGGCCATCGGCGCCACCGCCATCCAGCTCTTCACCAAGATGGCCAACCGCTGGGCGGAACGAGAGTGCGTCGACGACGAGTGCTCGTCATTCCGCGAGCGGCTGGGCGCAACCGCCGTCGCCGCCACGATGGCGCACGATTCCTACCTGATCAATCTCGCGAGCCCCGATCCCACGCTGCGCGCCCGCTCCCTCGCCTCGTTCATCGCCGAGCTTCGGCGCTGTCACGCGCTCGGCCTCGACTTCCTGGTGTCGCATCCAGGGAACTTCATGGACGAGCGCGAAGCGGGCATCGCCCGCAACGCCGACGCGATCAGCGAGGCGCTCGCCGCGACGCCCGGCCGCACCGTGCTGTGCCTGGAGACGACGGCGGGATCGGGCACCTCGCTCGGCGCGACCTTCGAGGAGCTGGCCGCGATCATCGAGCGCGTGGATCCCGCGCAGCGCGGTCGCGTGGGGATCTGCCTGGACACCTGTCACGTGTACAGCGCCGGCTACGACCTCGTGAACGACTACGACGGCGTGCTCGCGAGACTGGGCGACGTGCTGGGTCTCGACCGGCTGCGCGTCATGCACCTCAACGACTCCAAGACGCCCTTCGCGTCGAGGCGCGACCGCCATGAGCTCATCGCCGAAGGATCGCTGGGCGAGTCGCCCTTCCGCCGGATCATGACCGACGACCGCCTCGCGCGCGTGCCGAAGGTGATCGAGACGCCCAAGCTGGACGATCCCACGGCGACCGACTCGCGCATGCTCGAGCGGCTGCGGAGCTACGCCAGCGGAAACCGTACGAGCTGACCTTCGACCGTCTCGCCGCCAATCGCGACGTACACGTGGCGCTCGGTCACGGAAAGTTCCCACGTGTTCCGGCGGTCGAGCCGAGCGACCAGGCCGTCGATCAACCCACGATCGATCGCGTAGAGCTCGATGTCGGCCGCGCGGTGGATGCGCTCCTCCGCGAGCGGCTGAAGCACGTGCCGAGGTTCGCGGTGGGTGTAGATCGCAACGCGGGGCGCCGCCTTGCTGGCCTTGTGCAGCCGCGCGGCGTCGGGGGCACCGACGTCGATCCACACCTGAAGGGCGCCGGTGAGGTCGCGCACGGCGAGCGCCGGCGTATCGGCTTCGGCGATCCCGCGCGAAAAAGAGATTCCCTCGGCGTATTCCAGGCAGTACGCAAGCACGCGCGAGATCAGGTACTCCTCGGTCTCCGACGGTTGACAGGCGACGCGAAAGGCGAGCGTCTCGTACACGCCACGGTCCACGTCGGCCAGCTGGACATCGAAGTTGTAGATCGTCGCGGTCAGTGCCACGGCTTCATGCGCAGGAAGGTCATCCGCGCAAGCTCTCCCGGCGCGCGTCGTCGCGCCAGCGGGCGCGACGAGACCAGAAGGCGAATACCGGGACGCCCGCCGCCAAGAGCAGCGCTCCGCGCACCGCGTTCCACGGGTTGGACGCGATGGCGCCGGCGACCACGTACAGACATGCCGCACAGAAGAGCACCACGCTTGCCGGATAGAATGGCGCACGATAGCGCGTCGTCGCCGCGTCATCCCGACGGCGATAGACGAACAGCGTCGAAGCCGTGATGCCGAAGAAGATCCAGTCGGCAAAGGTCACGTAGTCGAGCAGTTGGCCGTAGCTGCCCGACAGCAGCAGCCCGATCGCCCACAGGCCCTGCACCACGATCGCGGCTACCGGCGTGCGGAACCGGGGGTGCAGCTCGGCGAAGCGGGCGAAGAACAGTCCGTCCTTCGCCATCGCCTGATAGACGCGCGGCGTGACGAGGATGACGAGGTTGAGGAAGCCGAAGGTGGAGACGGCGATGCCCGCCGCGATGAGCCGGCGTCCCGTCTCGCCGAAGTACGCGCCCATCACGTCGGCGGCGGGGGCGCGGCTCGCGGCCAGCGCGGGAACGCCCAGCGCGCGGAGATAGGTGAGGTTCACGGCGAGGTACACGACCGCGACGATGATCACCCCGATCACCAGCGCGCGCGGCAGATTGCGCTCGGCATCGACCATCTCTTCCGCCACGAAGTTCGTCTGCTGCCACCCGCCGTAGGCGAAGAGCACGGGCACGAGCGCGGTGCCGATGGCGACGACGAGCGGAGCGGACCTCGACGCCACCGGCGCGACGCCCACGGTCACCGTCGGCGCCAGCAGCGCGCTCACGACGAGCGCCGCGATCGCCGCGAGCTTCAGCAAGGTGAACACGTTCTGCGTGAGCGTCCCGGGCTGCACGCCCACGATGTTGATCGTCGAGAGCAGGACGATGGCCGCCGCCGCGAGCCAGAGCTCCGCGCCTGGCGCCATCCCGAGCAGCGGCGCCGCGTAGCTCGCGAAGGTCACCGCGACCGCCGCCGCCGCGCCGGTGGCGATCGCCAGCAGCAGCGCCCACCCGTACAGAAAGGCGGGCAAGGGCCCGAAGGCCTCGCGCAGGTAGACATAGCCGCCACCGGCGGCGGGTCGCCTGGCGCCGAGCTCCGCGAAGATGAACGCGCCGAGGAGCGCGACCGCGGCACCGAGCGCCCACGTGAGCATGATGAGCCGCGCCGAACCGACGCGCTGCGCGACGATGGCTGGATTGAGAAAGATCCCAGAGCCGATGATACCGCCCACCACGAGCATCGTGCCCGAGAAGAGCCCGATGCGGCGCGCGTAGGCGACCGGCGCCGTCGGCGACGTCAAATGTCGTCGCCGATCAGCTGTTCAGCGGAGACCAGCCGCATCCGCGATCCGGTCGGCCGCCGCGTCGAGGCGGTCGAGCACTGCATCGAGGAGTCCGCGCAGACTCTCGGGCAGCGACACGCGACTCGCCTCCAGCCGGCGTGGCGACCGAGATGCCGAGGCCGCTATCGCGGAGCCCTGATGGCGCAGCGGCGGTGTGAGCGTACCGTCTGGCTCTCTCTGGGGAGTGTCGTCGTCCATTGCGTCCCTCTGCATTTGGTGGCCGCATGCCGCGCTCCAGAACGTGGCCGCGGCGCTTTGTGTTGTAAAGGTACGCGACGACGGTTCGGTGCTTGCGGAGGACGCTCCGACGATCGGTGTTGCCAGCGCATCCGGCGCTAGCCCCCGCCCGCGGAACACGCCAAATTGCAGACATGACACGTCCAGAGGCCGATACACTCGCCAAGGTGGAAGTGCTGGCCGACCTCGAGGAGGTCGTGCATCAGCTCATGATCACGCACGAGGCGAAGCGCGTGCTCTGGTTTCCGAGCGAGCTGCTCGCCGCGGCGCCCGACACCGATCCTGACCATCACATCCGCGAGCTGCGCGAGCGGTCGTCCGGCATCAGCCTGCCCGCGCGCGTGGCACTCGCGCTCAACCTCCTGACGGAAGAGGGTCTCCCCCACTTCCATCGCCTGCTCGCGACTTATCTGGGTGGCGACACCTTCTGGGCGAAGTGGACGAACCTCTGGACCGCGGAGGAGGACCGGCACGGCGCGGTGCTGCACGACTACATGCACGACAGCCGGATCCTGGACAATCCAGTGCTCGAGCGCATGCAGTTCGAATACCTGCGCGCCGGGTTCGAGCCGGCGTGGGACAAGGATCCCTACCGCGTGTTCGTCTACACGACGCTCCAGGAGCGCGCGACGCAGGTGAGCCATGCGAACACCGGCAAGCTGGCGGGCAAGTACGAACCGACGATCGGCACCGTCCTGGCGAACGTGGCGAAGGAGGAGGCGCGGCACTACACCTTCTATCGCACCATCTTCAAGGAAGTGCTGAAGCGCGACCCGAACACGGCGCTCGCGTCGGCGGCCGAGATCATGCCGTCCATCGACATGCCGGGCGTCAACATGCCGAACTTCCGCGAGATGGCCGACGTCATTCGCCGCGCCGGCATCTACGGACCGCGCGACTACCTCACCATCGTCGAGGAGCAGATCAAGTTCTGGGCGATCGAGACGCTGGATGGCCTGGACGACATCGGGAAGCGGGCGCAGGAAAAGATTCTCGGCATTCCCAAGCGGCTCGAGCGCGTGGCCGACGCCATGGAGAGCCGCAGCCGCGCCAAGACCTTCCAGTTCGCGGTGGCGTTCGCGAACGAGTTCGAGATGTAGCCGCGGCTCGCGCCGCGCCGCGTCAGTCGCGCGGCGCGAGCGCGTCGAACTCGCTGCCGCAGGTGGGACAGGTGAGCGCGCGCCCCAGTTCCAGCACGCCGCGCGCCAGCTCCGGCTGCCGCTTTCCCACCAGCAGGGCCGCCGCGAAGATCTGCGCCACGTCCACGGGCCAGGGCTCGCCCGCCGATGCATCCACGTACGACGCCAGGCTGTCGACCGCCGTGGCGTATCCCTCCACCACATCGGAGGGCACCGGCGCCGATCTGCCCTCGCACCGGCTGATCTCGATGCGCACCACGAGGTGCATCGCCTCGGCGCGCTCCCGCACGCCGAAGGTGCTCCCGATCTCCAGCAGATGGGGTACCGCCGCGTACGATGCGGTGAACACCTCACCCGGCCGATGCAGGGTGCGCCACAGGGCGAACCATACCTCGGCGCGTGCCTCCTCACGACCGATGCACGCCAGCGCCTCCAGCAGCCGCGGCACGTCCTCCGCCGTTCCATACGCCTGGGTGAGCTCCGCCCATCGCGCGCTGTCGAGGCTCAGCGCGTAGTCGCTCACGGCAGCGACCATGCGCGACGCAGGCGCTGGTATTCCGCGCGCGGAAGCTGCACGAGCTGCGGATGGCGCGCCGGATCCAGCCACCGCATCACCGTCTCGAGATCGGCCGCTGGCATGGCCGTGCACCCCGCCGTGGGCGAGCCCGCGCTGCGCCAGATGTGCAGGAAGATGCACGACCCGCGACCGCGGCGGATGGGCCGCGCATTGTAGCGGACGATCACACCGAGGCGATACAGATCGATCGACCGCATGCGCTCGGAGCTCGACCAGTCGACGCGTCGCACCGCGCCGCGCTGGACGACCGTGTTGTAGTGCGTCGACGTCGAATCGTCCACGCACTCGGTGCCGTCGTCGAGCGTGCGATAGGGCATGCGCAGCCAGTCGAGCTCCGACTTCGGCGCGAAACCGAACGCCTCGCCCAGGGAGAACCGTCCCGCGGGGGCCTTTCCATCGCCCTCGCGTTTGATCGGCCCGCGCGCGCCACGCACCGCCTCGTCGTCCCACGCCAGTCCGGTTTGCCCGACGACGATCGGAATCGGCGTCCCGACGGCGCGCCATCGCGCCGTGCCGCGCGGCCGCTCGTAGCGCTGGAGTATGCCCGCGACGGAATCCCACGCCGGCGTCGTCACCACGACGAGCTGTTGATGGACGGACGCGTCCGACGGCCGCTGCCCCACCCAGAGCGCGAACAGCAGCAGCAGGTGTGCGGTCATCGTCAGCTCGGCTCGACTACGACGGCGGTGCCGTAGCAGAGCACCTCGGTGACGCCGTTCATGATCTCCGTTGCGTCGTAGCGGATCGCGACGATCGCGTTCGCCCCGAGATCGCTCGCGTGCCGCAGCATGAAGCCGAACGCTTCGGCGCGCGACTTCTCACAGAGCTCGGTGAGAATGGAGATGTTGCCGCCCACGAGCGTCTGGAAGCCGGCACCGATGGTGCCGAGCACCGATCGCGAGCGCACGGTCACGCCGCGCACGACACCCAGGCTGCGCGTGATGCGGTGGCCGGTGAGCTCGAAAGCGGTGGTGCACATTTCTGGATTCACGGCATCCCTCCTCGGTGACGGAATCATGCGGCGGGACGCGACCGCGCCGCCCCCTGCCCGGCGGCGCGACCTGTCGCCCATGCCCAGAGGAAATTGTATCCCCCGATGGGTCCGAACGCATCCAGCACTTCACCGCACAGGAAGAGACCCGGGCAACGGCGGCTCTCCATCGTGCGCGGATCGATCTCGGCCAGACTGACGCCTCCGCCGGTCACCTCCGCCTTGCGATAGCCCTCGTCACCCGTCCAGGGGAGCTCGCCACGGAGGAGTGCGTCGAGGAGCCGGCGGCGCTCGTCGCGCGGCAGCTCGGCGAGCGAGCGGCCCGGCTCGACACCCGCGCGTTCGAGCAGCATCGTCGCGAGTCGGTCGGGCACGAGCGAGCGGACCGCGCCGAGCACGGTGCGCGACCCCTGGGGCCGGAGGAGCGCCTCCACCGCCGCATCGTCGAGGGCGGTCCATCTCACGCTCACGTGCGCCGGCGTCGCGCTTCCACGCGAGCGCACGGCCACGTGCGACACGTTGAGCACGGATGGCCCGCTGTAGCCGTGATGCGTGAACAGGAACCCTCCCGTGGCGGTCGCCATGTGCTGGACGCTCCGCGCCGTGAGCGTCACCGGCAGCGACACTCCCGACAGGCTGGCGAAGGGGGCTGGTACCGCGGTGAGTGGAGTGAGGGCCGCGTACGTCGGATGCATCGTGTGTCCCAGCCGCTCCAGCACGCGCAGCCCGAGGCCGTCGCTGCCGGTGGTCGGCACGCTCAGGCCGCCGGTCGCGACGATCAGCGCGTCGACGTCGAGCGATTCCGCGCTCCCACGCTCGATGCGCCACCCGACGGCCGTGGGCGCGAAATCCGTCACCATCGTGTCCATGTGCAGCGCGACGCCGCGATGTACGGCGTGCGCGAGCAGCCCGTCGCGCACGTCGCGCGCGCGATGCGAGGCGGGAAAGAGCTTGACCGATTCCGTCTCCTCCACGAGCGGAATGCCCAGCTCGCGCTCGAAGAACTCGATCTGCGCGGCGAGGGGCCATGATCGCA
The DNA here is from genome assembly GCA_035692325.1 of Gemmatimonadaceae bacterium. Taxonomy (GTDB): domain Bacteria; phylum Gemmatimonadota; class Gemmatimonadetes; order Gemmatimonadales; family Gemmatimonadaceae; genus AG11. The sequence goes on from DASSIC010000059.1 coordinate 9,919, forward strand.
CGATCTTGCGCAGCGTGTTCGGCGACGAATCCGTGACGAAGCGCGACTCGTCGAGCCGCGCCGGAAGCACGTTGCACCGGCCGCCGCCGCTGATGAGGATCTTGCGGCCGCCATCGCGGGTTCGCTCGAGCAGCAGCGTCTCGGCGCCCGATTCGGCGGCGAAGATGGCGGCCATCGTGCCGGCGGCGCCCCCGCCGATGACCGCGACGCGGCGCGTCATGGGTGGCGCGCGTTCAATGAACCTGAGATGACAGGAAGTGCACCATGGGGCATCGTACACCGCGTGGCGGCCGCACGCCACGGCGGCCGCGTGTTTGCCCCTCGCAGTCATACCCCCTACCTTGTTTCACATGCGTCGGGGCTGGGGCTTTCGCGGCTGGGCGATCGTGTGGGCGGTGCTGCAGTTCGCGCTGCCGACGGTCGCGACGTTTGCCGACGCCCGCCTCGAGCGCGAGAGTGTCACCGCGCGAGGCTCGCACGTGGAGTCGAGGTCCGATGCGTCGTGCCATCGGGTGCATCCGACGGAATGTGCGCTGTGCCAGGTGGTGTCGCGCGTCTCAGCCCCGACGGTGCACAGCGACTCCTGCCCCGCCATCGTCAATGTCGTCGAGCAGGTCGTCATCGCGGAGCGCCCGTGGCGCGCCCTCACGGGATCGGCGCGACTCGCCCTCGCCAGAGCGCCACCGCTGACTTGAGCTGAACCGGCCGCGCCCTCGCGCAGGCCTTGGTGCACTCACGCTCGAGTGCCGTGTCCATCCCGACCGGGACAGTCAGACGCCGCACGAGCACAGCTCGAACGTCACTTATGCGATTCACGGTCCAGCTTCGCGCGATCGCGGCCATTGTCGTGGTCGTGGTCGCCTGTGGCTCCATCACCGCGTCCGCCTCGGCCCAGCAGTCGAGGGACACGACGGCGCGACGACAGCAACGCCAGCTCGACTCGCTCGCCGAGTCGGTGAAGGCCTTGCAGGCCAGGCTCGACAGCCTCGCCGCCGCTCCCGCCCCGGAGGCCGCGGCACCTGCCAGTCCGGCGCCGACTCGCAGCCCGGGGATGTACATGAACCTGGGATTCGACGCGCTGAGCGATTTCGGATGGTCCACCGCATCCGACGTCGGCGCCCTCCAGCGCGGCGATCACGATCCCGTCGTCCGCGGCTTCACGATCCCGAACGTCGAGCTCACTTTCGACGGCGCCGTGGACCCCTACTTCAAGGGCTTCAGCGCCCTCGTCTACAAGCTCGGGCCCGACGGAGAGACGGGCGTGGAGATCGAGGAGGCGTGGGCGCAGACCACTGCCCTTCCGTACAACCTCCAGGCCAAGGCCGGTCAGTTCCTCACCGATTTCGGGCGACAGAATGCCCAGCACCCGCACGCCTGGGCCTTCGTGGACCAGCCGCTCGTGCTGAATCAGATGTTTGGACCCGATGGCCTGCGCGGACAGGGAGCCAAGCTCGCGTGGCTGCTTCCCACCGACTTCTATGCGGAAGCCATGCTGACCGTGATCAACAGCTTCGGCGGAACGACGTCGAGCTTCCGGTCGGACGAGTCGAACGAGATTCACGGAGGCGTGCCCGTCGACCGGCCGGTGAACGGCCTGTCGGACCTGCTCGTGGCGCCTCGACTCACGGCGTCCCTGGACCTCACGGAGACCCAGACCATCGTGGTAGGCGCGTCGGCGGGGT
>DASSIC010000060.1:0-4150 GCA_035692325.1 Gemmatimonadaceae bacterium
GCGACTCAAAGCCGAAGAGCGAGTCGAAGCCGGCGGAGCCGAAAGCGGCCGCGCCGGCCAAGAAGAGCAGCACCGAGTGAGCGCCGGCGCCGATGCGCTGCGCGCGGAGCTGACGCGCGCGGCGCGTACGCTCGGAGCGCCCGGCGACGTGTCGCCGCTGCTCGAGCGACCGCGCGACCCCGCCTTCGGGGACTGGGCGACGAACCTCGCGATGGTCCTCGCCAAGCCGCTGGGCCAGAAGCCGCGCGATCTCGCCACCAAGCTGATCGACGCGCTCGACAAGCGTGCCGCGGGCCTCGCCTCGGCAGAGATCGCGGGGCCGGGGTTCATCAACTTCCGGCTGAGCGCGGACACGGTCGCGAACGGGATCACGGCGCTCGTGGCCGCCGGCAAGACCTACGGCCGCTCAGACGTCGGCCATGGACAGCCGGTGGTCGTGGAGTTCGTGAGCGCGAATCCCACCGGTCCACTGCACGTCGGGCACGGTCGGCAGGCGGCGCTTGGCGACGCGATCTCGTCGCTGCTCGAGTGGACGGGCTGGCGCGTGTCGCGGGAGTTCTACTACAACGATGCCGGCGTGCAGATCGAGAACCTGGCGAGGAGCACGCAGGCGCGGGTGCGCGAGCTCGCTGGTGACGCGCTGCAGATCCCCGAGGGCGGTTATCACGGCGCGTACATCGCCGAGATCGCCGAGCGCTACGTGGCCGAGCATCCGGAGGATCGCGCGGGGAACGATCTCGACGCGCTGCGCCGCTTCGCCGTGCAGGAGCTGCGCAAGGAGCAGGACCGCGACATGCAGGCGTTCGGCGTCGCCTTCGACACCTACTACCTGGAATCGTCGCTGTATTCGGACGGCCGGGTGGAGAAGACGGTGCGCGAGCTCGTCGCGAGCGGCAAGACGTACGAGAAGGACGGCGCCCTCTTCCTCCGCACGACCGAGTACGGCGACGACCAGGACCGCGTCATGCGCAAGAGCGCCGAAAAGGGCGGGACGTACACCTACTTCGTGCCTGACGTCGCCTATCACGAGACGAAGTGGGAGCGTGGCTTCCGTCGCGCGATCAACGTGCAGGGCGCCGACCATCACAGCACGGTGACGCGTGTACGCGCGGGACTTCAGGCGCTGAACATCGGCGTGCCGCCGGACTACCCCGAGTACGCGCTGCACCAGATGGTGACGGTGATGAAGGGGGGCGAGGAAGTGAAGCTCTCCAAGCGTGCCGGCAGCTACGTCACGGTGCGCGACCTGATCGACGAGGTGGGACGCGACGCGGTGCGCTACTTCTTTCTCATGCGGAAGGGCGACTCGCAGCTGTCGTTCGACGTCGATCTCGCGCGGTCGCAGAGCGAGGAGAACCCGGTGTACTACATCCAGATGGCGCATGCGCGCCTCGCCGGGATCTTCCGCGTCGGCGAGATCGATCCATCGACCGTGTCGAGCGACGTGGACTTCTCCGTGCTGTCGCTGCCGGAGGAGACGGAGCTGATGAAGGCGCTGCTGGACTTCCCCGCGCTGGTGGCCGGTGCGGCCGAGGCGCTGGAGCCGCATCGCGTCGCCACCTACCTGCATGATACGGCGGGGAAGATTCACCTGTGGTATCACAAGGCGCACGTGTTGAACGAGCCCGAGCCGATCACGCGTGCGCGCCTGTTGCTCGCCCGCGCCGCGCAGATCGTGGTGCGCAACGGCCTCACGATGCTCGGCATCACGGCGCCGGACAGGATGTAACGCGGATTTCGCGCATCGTATTGCCGTAACCGCTCACGGTTCACCGTTCACCGTTCACCGTTCTCTCATGTCCGTACTCGTCGTCGGCTCCGTCGCGCTGGACTCCGTTGAAACACCGTTCGGCAAGGCCGATCAGGTCATCGGCGGCTCCGGCACCTTCTTCTCGGCGTCGGCCAGTCATCTCTCGCCAGTGCAGCTCGTCGGCGTGGTCGGCGACGACTACCCGCTCGACCAGCTCGAGCCCCTGAAGCAGCGCGGCGTGGACATGGCGGGGCTCGAGCACGCCACGGGCGAATCGTTCCGGTGGCGCGGACGCTACCGCCACGACCTCAACTCGGCCGAAACGCTCGAGACGCGACTCGGCGTCTTCTCGCACTTCAGCCCGAAGATCCCGACGCAGTTCCGCAATGCGCCGTTCGTGTTCCTGGCGAACATCGATCCGCGGCTGCAGCTCGACGTCCTCAAGCAGGTGCAGCGCCCGAAGCTGGTGGCGTGCGACACGATGAACTTCTGGATCGAGAGCCGCCGGCCGGACATCGTGGAGCTGATCAAGCACGTCGATCTCATCACGCTGAACGATGGAGAAGCGCGCCAGCTGACGGACTGCGCCAACCTCGTGAAGGCGGCGCGCTGGATCATGGCGCGCGGACCGAAGATGGTGATCATCAAGAAGGGCGAGCACGGCGCCTTCCTCTTCAAGGAGAAGTCGATCTTCTTCGCGCCCGCCTATCCGCTCGAGGAGGTGTTCGATCCCACCGGCGCGGGCGATTCTTTCGCCGGCGGCTTCATGGGCTACCTGGCGCGCACGGGCGACTTGAGCGATGCGAACCTGCGCCGTGCCGTGGTGTACGGCTCGGCCATGGGATCGTTCGCGGTGGAAAAGTTCTCCGTGCAGCGGCTGCTCGAGATCACGCCGGCCGACATCGTGGCGCGCGTCGCGGACTTCCGGCAGCTCGTCGCATTCGAAGAGGAGCTGTCCGCGTGAGCGACGAGCGGCCGCTCGACTACAGCGGCGCCGGCGTCGATCTCGCACGGTCGGACGCGGTGAAGCGACGCATTCGCTCCGTCGTCGAGTCCACGTTCACCGCGGGGGCACGCGGCGCCTTCGGCGGCTTCGGCGGCATGTACCGCATTCCGGCCGAGGCGCGGCGTCCGGTCCTCGTCGCGAGCGCGGATGGTGTGGGGACGAAGCTGCGCGTCGCCATCGAGGCGAACCGGCACGACACGATCGGCCACGATCTCGTGAACCACTGCGTAAACGACGTGCTGGTGCAGGGCGCCGTGCCGCTGTTCTTCCTGGACTACTTCGCCGCCGGCGTGCTCGTGCCGGAAGTCGTGGAGGCCGTTGTGACGGGCGTCGCAGCGGGGTGCCGGGAGAATGGGTGTTCGTTGGTCGGGGGCGAAACGGCAGAGATGCCGGGGATCTACACGCCGCCTGACTACGACCTCGCCGGCTTCATCGTCGGTTGTGTGGAAGAGGATGCGATCCTCGGCGCGGACCGGGTCGAGGACGGGGACGTGCTGGTGGGACTCGAGAGCAGCGGGCTGCACACCAACGGTTACTCGCTCGCTCGGCGCATCGTCTTTGAACGGATGGGATTGGGTGTCCACGACCCGTTCCCCGGTGAGACCGGCACTGTGGCGGACGTGCTGCTGCGGGTGCATCGGTCGTATCTCCCCGTGCTGCGCCCCGTGCTGGGTCGAGTGCATGCGATGGCGCACATCACGGGTGGTGGGCTGCCCGGCAACGTGAATCGGGCGCTGCCCGACACGCTGGATGCCGTCATCGACGCAGGAAGCTGGGAGCTGCCGAACCTGTATCGGCAGATGGAACGGGCCGGTCAGGTGGACCGGGCCGAGATGTACCGGACGTTCAACATGGGCGTCGGGATGGTCGTCATCACCGACGAGGCGGGCGCCGAGGCAGTCCAGGCGAGCGCCACGTCGGCTCACATCGGCAACTGGCGGCTCGGGCGCATCGTGCGCGGGGCCGGGCAGGTGCGCATCACCTAGGAGCACCATCATGAAGCGATTCTTCGTCATGGCAGCCGGACTGTCGATCGTCGTCGCGTCGGGCGCACAGGCGCAGAGCTGCACGCCGACGCTGACCACGCCACGGGACTCACTGACCATCAACGCCCGTCATCAGGCGGCTGACCTCTTCCAATACGTCGCCCCGCAGCTCGGACAGGCGGTGAGTGGTGGCAGCGCGACGCTCGGGCAGAACAGCACCCTGGGCGGGCTCGGACATTTTTCGATCGGCGTGCACGGCACGGTGGTGGCCGGCGCCGTACCGGACGTGAGCAAGTTCCCGACGTGCTACACGGGAAGCAGAAGCACCGCGCTGCCGACGTCCAAGTCAGCGATTCCGATGGTGGGCGCAGATGCAGCGATTGGCCTGTTCGGCGGACTGCCCCTCGC
>DASSIC010000061.1:0-2832 GCA_035692325.1 Gemmatimonadaceae bacterium
GCGGACTCGTTCGGCGGGCGGCGGCGCCTCGCGTCGTTCACGACCGCCGACGGGCGGAGGGGTGCCTTCGTGCGCTTTCCCGATCAGCGGGCGTCGATCATCATCCTTGCGTCGAGCGACGGGATCGACGCGCGCGGCATCAGCGAGCAGATCGCCGAGCGACTCTTCGGCGCGCGCTAGTCCAGGGCGTACATGCGGCGCGGGACCCAGTTGGGATGGCGATCGGCGACTTCGTTCGTCGTGATCCTCTGAGCGGTGCCACCTGATGGTGAAATGACGAACAGCTCGTTGGGCTCGCCATTGAGCCGCGCGGAGAAGGCGATGAGATTGCCTGCCGGCGACCACGCCGGATGACGCCCGTTCCCGGTGTAGAGCGTCCGGCGTTCGCCCGTCGCCAGGTCCAGCGTGATCACGTCGGCCTGTGCCGGCGTCGCCGAGTGCACGAAGACCAGGTGGCTGCCGTCGGGGGACCATGAGGGTTCGGTGTCGCTGCCCGAGGTGGGCTGCGTCAGCGTCGTCACCGCGCCTCCATCCACCGACACGATCGCTAGTCCGAGATTGCCCGGCGTGCCGACCGCCATCGCGAGCTTGCTGCCGTCGGGTGACCATGCCGGCGCGACGTGCACGTACGGCGCATCGTGCGTGGCCGTGGTGATGGCGTGGGCGTTGGTGCCGTTGGCGTCGACGATCCAGATCCGGCTGAACGACATGGATTCGTCGTACATCTGGAATGCGATGCGCGAGCCATCGGGCGACGGCGCGGGACGCAGGAGCGCGCTGCCGAGCGACGCGAATACCTGACGCCGCATCGTTCCGTCGGTACGCGCGAGCCAGACGGCGTCTTCGAGCGACGAGGGTTCGGGCGCCATGAAGACGACCCACCGGCCATCGGCGCTGACTTTCGGCTGCGCGGCGTACTGCCCTGCCCCGAGCAACGGCACCGGCGTCGTGGCACCGTTCGCCAGCCGGAAGAGCTGCGACTGATTCTCGAGCGGCGACGCGGTGCTCTCGAAGATGAGATCGTATGCGGGCGCTTCGGCTTGCGGGGCAGTCGTATCACGGCAGGCCGTCGCCGCGAGTGCGGCGACCAGCAGTGCTGACATCGTGTGACGAGAATTCATGTGCGCGTTCACGTGCGGAGGTTGGGAGTCGACGGACCGATACGGACCGTCGATGGCGCGGGTTTCATCGACCCGCGTACCGGCCTAACCCTCGCCGCGCGCGGCGGTCACGTCACAGCGCGCCCGCGCCGGCGGCGGCAATCTCCTCGTCCTCGTGCGATTGCACGCCCGACACGCCGATGCCGCCGACGCACTCGCCCTCGTGCATGATCGGCAGTCCGCCCTGGATGGGCAGTCGATCCGGAAAGCGGAGCATCCCCGGCCGCTCCTTCACGAGATCTTCCATGCGCTTGGTGGGGAAGCGCGAGAGCGCCGCGGTCGACGCTTTCATGGTCGCCACCTGCGGGCTCTGGAGACTGGCGCCGTCCATCCGCTCGAGACGCAGGAGATAGCCGCCTTCATCCACGACGGCGATCGTCACGCGCCATTGGCGCGCGTCGGCGAACTTGCGCGCGGCCGCGACGATGCGCTCGGCGTCGGCGTCGGTGAGGACGTGTTTCTGTCGCATGAGAATCAGTGAGAGGAGTCGGGGAGCGCGTACGCCATGATCGCGTCGCCGGTACCAAAGGCTTCGCCGTCGCCGCCGGCGGCGATGACGACGTACTGCCGGCCATTGGCGCGATACGTCATCGGTGTCGCCTTGCCGGCCGCGGGGAGCACCGTCTGCCAGAGCTCGCGACCGGTGCGTGTCTCGAAGGCGCGAAGGGTCCGGTCGATCGTTGCGCCGACGAAGGTGAGACCGCCCGCCGTGGTCATCGCGCCGCCGAGGTTCGGCGTGCCGGCGGTGGACGGCGTTCCTGGCGTGGGTGCACCGAGGGGCACGCGCCACGCGATGGTGCCGCGCCGCAGATCCACGCCGACGAGCGCGCCGAATGGGGGCGGCGTGCAGGGCACGAGCGTCGGCAGGAGCAGGAGCTCGCGGTACATGGCGTACGGCGTGCCGCGCATCTGCGCGAACTCGCCGCCGACGCGTCGGGGCGTGCTGCGACGGGCGGAGTCGAGCTCCGCACGCGGCAGGAGCCGCACGACCGCGGCGATGGTGTTCACCGGCACCACGGCGATCTGCGCCGTGGGGTCCGGCGCGACACCGCCCCAGTGCGCGCCGCCGATGTTCGACGGCATCACCAGTGATCCCTCGAAGCTCGGCGGGGTGAACGGCCCGTCGTTGCGAAGCGCGGCGATGCGTTCGCGGCAGAGCGCGCGATCGGTGTCGTTGGCGCCGAACGCTTCAGCCGCGCTGATGCGCTGCGGCGAGAGCGGACCGATCGCACTCTGCGGCTGCGTGGGCCACGCCTCTTCACCGGGAATGCTGGAGCGCGGCACGGGCATCTCCTGCACCGGCACGATCGGCACGCCCGTCTCGCGATCGAGTACGAAAAGTTGTCCTGTCTTGGTCGCCTGGAGCACCGCGTCGCGGCGGCGCCCCCCGTACTCCACGCTCGTGAGAGCGGGCGGCGACGCGTTGTCGAAGTCCCACAGGTCGTGGTGCACCGTCTGGAACGACCAGACGACCTTCCCCGTCGACGCACGGAGCGCGACGATCGAGTTGGCGTAGAGATTCTGCCCGAGCCGCTCGCCGCCGTAGTAGTCGACGCTCGCGCTGCCGGTCGGGACGAACACGAGGTCGCGCGCCGGATCCGCGGCGAGTACCGACCACGCGTTCGCGGCGCCCGTGTGGTGCGCGCGTGCACCGCGCCACGTCGCGAAGGCG
>DASSIC010000062.1:0-4715 GCA_035692325.1 Gemmatimonadaceae bacterium
GGCGCGGAGTATGTGCATGGCACGGTCACCGCGGTCGACCGCAGCGGTGGCCGAGTGTCCGGGGTACGCGTTGCGACGAGCGGCGGCGACGACGAGATGATCACCGCGCCGGTGGTGGTGAATGCCGCCGGCGCCTATTCCGCCGCCGTCGGCAGTGCGGCCGGGCTCACGCTGCCGATCGATCCGGTGCGGCAGCACCTCTTCCGTCTTTCGCTCGAGGACCGGCTCGAGTCCCGCATTCCCATGGTGTTCGACCCCGACGGCACGCACTGGCGTCTGGACGACGCGCGCTCCGCGAACGGTGAAGAATATCTCGTGATCGGACGCTCGCGCGACGACGAGCCGGCGGGGGAAAACTTCGAGTGCGATCACACCAGGCTCGACACCGAGATGCTGCCGACCTTCCTCAGGCGTCATCCGCACATGAACGTGCGCTCGGTGGTGGAAGGCTGGGCGGGCTTGTACGAGATGACCCCCGACCGCAACGCACTGCTCGGCGAGCATCCGTCGCTGCCCGGATTCGTCGTCGCCGCTGGGTTCAGCGGCCACGGTCTGATGATGGCCCCGGCAACCGGGCTCGCGATCGCCGAGCTCATTGCCGATGGCCAATCGAAGACCTTCGACATCGCGCCACTGGCGGTGGACCGGTTCGAGCGCGGGGTGCCCTTCGTGGACGGGGCGCTGGTGTGAGAACGGCTTAACGCACGGCGAATCTCGGGCTGGCGCGGTGGGGTGCAATGCCCGCATCATTGCGGACATTTTCGCATCCAAATTTCCGCAGCCCACGCCGCATGCCTGTCCTGCCTCTCGATTCGCTCCGCGCTCGCTTCCGGCGCGCGTCGTATCTCTTGCTCGTCACCGCCGCAATGCTGCTGGCCGGCGCGCGTGCCGAGGCGCAAGTGCGCGAACGGCCCGTGCCGTTCGACAGCGCGGGGCGGGTGAGCGCGATCACGCCACCGATGGCGGCGCGGCTCGGGCTCGCCGCGCCAGTGTGGCCCGTGACGGGCGACTTCCTCGATGCGCGGCTCTACGAGATCGGCGACTCGGCGTTCACCTACGTCATCGTCGTGCGCCGGCAGCGCGAGGTGCTCGAGCGCTATCCCCTCGACGCGGCGCGACGCGCCGAACTGGCGGGAGCTATCGCGCGCGGCACGCCGCTGGCCGGCGCTGCGCAGCGCGCCGACAGCCTGCCCACCGTCATCTCCGAACCGGTGCGCGGACAGTTCGTCGCCAACCAGACGGCGCTTGGCGGCCTGCTCTTCGGCCCCGCGGCGTCCGCGCTGGTGGATGACGCCGCCGGCGGCGCCGCGGCGTACCTGCTCACGGCTGGCCTGACCTTCTTCACCGCCGCGCACATCACGCAGACGACGCCTGTATCGCGCGCGCAGAACCACCTTTCGACCCACAGCGCCGTGCGGGGCGCCATCGCCGGCGAGCTGCTGCTGTACGCGGCCGGGGGCGACAACCCCTCGTCCAACGCCACCGGCGCGGCGCTCCTCGCCGGCGGACTGCTCGGCGACGTCATCGGCTTCCAGCTCGCCAAGCCGATGACCGACGCCGAGGCACACGGCACCGCACATGGATCCACCGTTGCCGCACTGCTCACGACGGGCGTGCTGGGCGTCACGGGTGCGCTTCGCCAGGAGAGCAGCGCACGTCCCGCGGTGCTCGGCATCATCGCCGCCGGTGCGATGGGCTATCCCCTCGGCCTGCGCTACGTGCGCGGCACGCCCTATCGCGTCACCGCGGGCGACGTCGGCGCGATGTTCACGAGCGAGCTGCTCGGGCTCGGCGCCGCCGCGGCGCTGATCCCGGACAGTCCGTCGCAGGAGCTGGTGTTCGGCATGCTGACCGGTGGCTATGCAGTCGGCGCGCTGGTCGGCGACCGCGCTTTCGTGCGACCGTTCGACCACACGGAGTCCGACGCGCGTCTCCTGGCACTCGGCACCGGCGCCGGCGCGCTGATGGGACTGGCCGTCCCGGCGTTCGCGCAGTCGGACAACACGCATCTCATCTTCGGCACGGCCACGATCGGCGGCATCCTCGGCGCGATCATGACGGAGAGCCTCATCGCCCCCGATCGCGCGCGGGCCGGCGACTCCGGTGCGGAGCGACGCACCGGATCGCTCGGTCACTCGTCTCGCGTCGACGTGAGCTTCTCACCGATGGGCGCGCTGATGGCACGCTCGGGGATGCGCGGCGAACATTCGATCGTATCGCTGCGCTTCTGACTGTCGTCAGTCGATCACTTCGGCGTCCACGGTGCCCACGAGTCCTTCGGGGCCACGAGCTGACGATCAGTGAAGGTGGGATCCCGGTCCTCGTACGTCATCCACATTTGGCGTGAGCGGCCGGCGAGCACCGACAGGATGCCACTCTCGCCGTATCGGCTGGGACGCACCACGATCGTGAAGTCGTTGCGCGAGACGGTGTATCGTACGATCTGCCGGTCGGTGTTGTCCTTGATGGGCAGCAGGCGATACTCGCAGCCGTCCGGATCGCGCTCGCCGATGGCTCGCGCACGAGCGCGGGAGTGCGCGAATCCCACGATGGAGTCGATCGTCGATGGAATCGTGCCGACCTGTCGTTCGTGCAGTAGCGCGCAGGCGCGGATCGCTCCGGCGAGCTGCGTCTCGTCGCCAGAGACGAGCGTCATCGGCGTGGCGAGCACGCGCTTGGCGTTCGCCACCGTATCCTGATAGATGACCTTGCCCCCATCGAACGACACGAACGCGAAGGTGGAGTCGCGATCGGGCACGACCTGCGCGAGGTCGAGGCGAAAGTACGGATACGTGGAACCGTCGAAGCTCTGTACGCGCCAGTTCATCATCGAGAGCGAGTCCGGCGCGTGCTCGACGCATCGCGCCATCACCTGGATGCCTTCGTCGCCGACGAGGAGGTGGCCGGCGACACGTGTCTCCACGTCGATGCAGCGGGCCAGCACGAAGAAGCGCCGCACTGCCGAGTCGGGGCGCGCCGATCGGTAGGCGGGAAAGAGAAGACTGCCGCACCGGGGGCAGGGTGCACCGGGGGGTGGCCCGCCCGGACAGCCCGGAATCTCGTCCCGCGTCACGGTGCGCCCGTCGTCGGCGACGGTGCGCTGCAGCGAATCCACGATGATGATGCGCAGCCAATCGGGGGTGCCGGCGCCTGTCAGCTTGAAGCAGGCTCGGCCCGGCGCGAGCGCGGTGATGCGCACGCCGCCGGGATACGCCCACGCGATCGGCTCCACGAGCGTGATTCGCGCCGAGACTGCGTCGATCGGCTCGAGCTCGACGCCCGACGCCGGCGGTTCGTCCATCGTTCCCAGCCGCGCGACGCGCCAACCAAGCTGGATGTCGTCGCCCGCCTCCATCACGACATCGTTGGCGGGAAGGCGCAGCTTCACCTCGGGGATCACCTCGCCCTCGACCAGCGACGAAACGTGACCGAGCGCCCGGACGGCGATCTTGAAGTGCCCCGCCTGACCGGTGCGCATGCTGCCGCCTGGGCCGACGTCGATCACCCATGGAGACTGCACGTCGAAGCTGAAAAGGCGCGGGTGCTCGCTCGCGCAGTCCAGCTTGCGGCCGTCGGCATCACGGAGGCAGGCCTCGAGCGGGAGCACCTGCTGCGAGCCGATGATGATGGGCCGGCGGATCGTATCGGGCAGTGAAAGCGTCACGGACTTCGCCAGCAGTGCAATGCGCGGCGACCACCCGACGTACCTCCATTGCGCGGCATACGCCACGGCGATGATGGCGGCATAGATGGCCAGGCGGATGCGCAACCGTCGCATGATCAATGACGCTCGTCGGATTCGAGCACGCGCTTCCTTATCTGTGCGCAGTCGTCGCCCCAGTGCTGCATCTGGAAGGTGCCGTGAAGCTCCCAGTGAGCCGTGTTGCTCCACCACCCGACGACGCCCGCGCGCGTCGCCACGAGCCACCAGTCTTCCCGCTGCGGCTGCGAACGGGCAATGGCGACGGAGGAATCGCTGCTGTTCGCGCCCATGTCGTGCGTCGCCGCTCCCCAGAACTCGTTGCTGTCGTAGATCCGTGCATGGTACGCCCAGACCCAGCGACCCAGCGCGAGGTAGTGCAGCGCGTATACGGTGTCGCCGCGCGCGAAGTGCAGGGTGTCGGTGCGCGGCACCAGGTCGTCCTCGTCGCTGTAATCGTGATCGAGCACGTGGTCGCGCTTTACGACGATGATGCCGGCGCGATTCACGTGCAGGTCGCGGCGCACCACCTGCACCATCTCACCCTCGGCGACCGTCGCGACGACCGGTGACGCCTCCACCGGCTCGGCGTGCAGCACAGTTGCGGAACATGCCAGGCCTTCAAATTGTGTGGTGCAGTCCTCGCCCTGACACGCGCTGCGCACGATCCAGGGAAGGAGGGGGTGGCCGGCGGCATCGAAGCGCAGCGAATCCTGCGGCGGCTCAGGTACCACGGGCGCAGGGAATGCCGAGTCGGCCTCCACGGCGCGTGGCGTGGCGACCGTCGCGATGGCGCGCTCGTTCGCGATCGCGATCGCCGAGGGCTCCGGCACGCCCGGCGTGGCGGGCAACGGTGTTCGATCAGATCCGTGATCGACGCACGCCAGGACGATCGGCAGCAGCAGAATCCATCGCATGCCTATCGGACTGGCCTGCGAACGACGGCGTAACGATTCCGGCGCTGGTGAAATTTCTCTAACGAACTGCGACCTGGAGCGGAGCGCGTGTAACGCAC
>DASSIC010000063.1:0-4674 GCA_035692325.1 Gemmatimonadaceae bacterium
CGGCGCCGCTCCTCTTCACGGTGCTCGGGAACGACTTCTGGTCGACGAACGTCACGCAGCCCATCGCTGCACTCCCGCTCCAGATCTTCACCTACGCCAACAGCCCGTACGACGAGTGGCATGCCCTCGCCTGGGCCGGCGCGCTCGTCCTCATCGGCCTCGTGCTCGTGATCAGCGTGATCGCGCGGGTCGTCACGCGGTCGAGACACGGGGGTGGCCATGACTGACCTCGTTACTCTGCGCGAGCGCGATCCGGCCACCGACACGACCGATGGAGAGGCGTGTGCGATGCGCACGGTGGATCTGAACGCGTACTTCGCCGACGTGCACGCCGTGCGCAACGTCAACCTGGACGTGCCGGCGAACGAGGTCACCGCCATCATCGGACCGTCCGGTTGCGGCAAGTCCACCCTGCTCCGCACGCTGAACCGGATGCACGAGACCGCGCCGCTGGCGCGGGTGACCGGCCACGTCTACTTCCATGGCCAGGACATCTACGCCGACGGGGTGAACCCGATCACGCTGCGGCGGCACGTCGGCATGGTGTTCCAGCGGCCCACTCCCTTCCCCACGATGTCCATCCGCGACAACGTGGCGGCGGGACTCAAGGTGCAGCCTGGCAACAAGCTCACGCGCGCCGACGTGGACGAGATCGTGGAGCGCGCGCTGCGCGAAGCGGCGTTGTGGGACGAGGTGAAGGATCGCCTGAAGGCCAGTGCGACGGGCATCTCGGGTGGGCAGCAGCAGCGGCTGTGTATCGCGCGCGCGCTGGCGACGGCGCCGCATGTGCTCCTGCTCGACGAGCCGACCGCATCGCTCGATCCGCTGAGCACCCAGAAGGTCGAGGAGCTGGTGTACGAGCTCCGCAAGACGATGACGGTGATCATCGTGACGCACAACATGCAGCAGGCGGCGCGCGTGTCGGACCGCACGGTGTTCATGCTCGCCGGGGAGCTGGTGGAGACGGCGCCGACCCGCGTGATGTTCACCGCTCCCTCCGATCCGCGCACCGAGGCCTACATCACCGGACGGTTCGGATGAGCGCTGGCACTGCGATGCCCGCGGCGGAGGTCAGCCCGATGGCACAACCAGATCGGCGCCGCATGGGCCGCATCGAGGTCGAGCACTTCGACTTCTGGTACGGCAAGACGCAGGCATTGTTCGACATCAACCTGCACATCGTCCCGCGCGCCGTCACGGCGCTCATTGGCCCGTCCGGATGCGGCAAGTCCACCTTCCTGCGCTCCATCAACCGGCTCAACGAGCTCATTCCCGGTGCGCGACGCTCGGGCGAGATCCGGCTCGACGACGAGAACATCTACCAGAAGGGGATGGACGTCGTCACGCTCCGCCAGCGCGTGGGGATGGTGTTCCAGCGCTGGAATCCCTTCCCCAAGTCGATCTACGACAACGTCGCGTACGGCCCGCGCATCAACGTTTCGCCACGCCGCCAGGAGCTCGACGACATCGTCGAGACGTCGCTGCGACGGGCGGCGCTGTGGGACGAGGTGAAGGACCGCCTGCGCGACAGCGCGCTGACGCTGTCCGGCGGCCAGCAGCAGCGCCTCTGCATCGCGCGCGCGCTGGCGGTCGAGCCGGAGGTCCTCCTGATGGACGAGCCGGCCTCGGCGCTCGATCCGATCGCGACGCAGAAGATCGAGGAGCTGGTTTACGAGCTCAAGCGCGAGCTCACCATCGTCATCGTGACGCACAATCTGCAGCAGGCGGCGCGCATCTCCGATCGCACGGCGTTCTTCTACCTTGGCCGTCTCGTCGAGATGGAAGACACCCAGCGGCTCTTCACGAGCCCGCGCGAGGAGCGCACCGAGGCCTACATCACCGGGAGATTCGGATGACCCCCACCGACACACCATTCCGCCACTTCCACGACCAGCTCACCGCGCTCAATCGGCGTCTGCTGGCGATGTCGGAACGGGCCGAGGCGCTCGTCGAGCTGTCGGTCGAGGCGCTGCTCGCCAAGGACGAGGGCAAGGCCGAGGCGGTCATCGCCGCCGATCGCGAGCTGGACACCATGGAGATCGAGATCGAGGCGGCGGCGCTCGAGCTGCTGGCGCTGCAGCAGCCGATGGCGCGCGACCTCCGGTTCATCGTGAGCGCGATCAAGGTCACGAGCGATCTCGAGCGCGTGGGCGACCACGCCGTGAACATCGCGCAGGCCGCGCTGCGGCTCATCTCGCAGCGCACCACCATCACCCCTGATCCCGAGATCGAGGACATGGCCCGCCGCGCCCGCGCCATGCTCGGCGACGCCATCGACGCCTTCCTCCGCGCCGACGGCACGCTGGGGCGCAACGTGTGCGCGCGCGACGACCAGGTGGACTCCCTGCACGAGTCGGTGTTCCGCATTCTGCTCACACACATGATGGCCGACCCGCGTACGATCAATCCGTCGCTCGAGTATCTGCTCGTGAGCCGCAACCTCGAGCGCGTGGCCGACCTCGCGACGAACATCGGCGAGGACGCGGTGTTCCTCGCCGAGGGGAAGAACATCAAGCACGGCGGGGCGAAGGAGTCGTCCTGAAGGCTCGACTGGCAGCGAACCTGCCGGTAGACTGAACCAATGACCAACTCCGCGCGCCTCACCGTCAGCTCCCGCCCCAGCCGCCCCGCGCGCGGAGCGGCGAATGCGCGCCGCATCGCCGCGATCGACATCGGATCCAACTCGGTGCGGCAGATCGTCGCCGACGTGACCCCGGACGGCGGCATCACCGTGGTGGACGAGATGAAGGCGGCGCCTCGCCTCGGCGCCGACCTGGACGTCACCGGCGTGCTCGGCACCACGGCAATGGAACGGGCGGCCGAGGCCGTCGGCCGGATGGCGACGCTCGCGCGCCAGCTCGGCGCCACGCGCATCGAGGCCGTGGCCACGAGCGCGGTCCGCGACGCGGCGAATGGCGATCAATTCGTGGCGCGTGTACGGCAGGAGGCGGATCTCGAGCTGCGCATCATCGACGGCGCTGGGGAAGCGCGCCTTTCCTGGCTGAGCGCCCTCGCGCACTTCGACGTCGGGTTGGGCCGTACGGTCGTGATGGACATCGGCGGCGGTTCGCTGGAGCTGGTGCTCGCCGCTGACGGTGTGCTCGACGACCTCGTGTCGCTGCCGTTCGGCGCCCTCCGCCTGACGGAGCGCTACCTGCGTGACGGCTCCGGCCCGAAGGCACTGGCGAAGCTGCGCCAGCACGTGCGCGACGCGCTCAAGGAGGTGCTGCCGAAGCGCGACTGGCGCGGCGCGCAGCTCATCGGCTCGGGCGGCACCTTCACCAACCTGGCGAGCATGCACCTCGCGCGCCGCGGGATGCTCATCGCCCGCAACGTGCATGCGACGGTCGTGCCTCGCATGGAAGTCGAGCACATTCTCGACGCCCTCGCCGTCATGCCCGCATCGGAACGCGGGAGCGTCGCCGGCCTCAATCCCGAGCGCGCCGACATCATCGTCGCCGGCGTCGCCGTGGCGGCAGAGGTGATGGCCCGGCTCGAATCGCGCGAGCTCCACGTGTCGCGCTACGGAATTCGCGAGGGACTGCTGCTGGAGCTCGCCCGTGTCACCCCTACCGTCGCCGATCCGGGCGAAGCACGCGAGCGCTCGGTGCGCGAGTTCGCCGAGCGTTGCCACTACGAAGCGGGGCACGCGATGCAGGTTCAGCGGCTCGCGCTTCGCCTGTTCGACGCCTTTGGCGCGCGGATCGGCTGCACCCCGGACGAGCGGCAGACCCTCTCCGACGCGGCGCTGCTGCACGACGTCGGCTACCACATCAACTACGACCGGCACCACAAGCACTCGTACCATCTCATCCTGCATGCCGAGCTGCTCGGCATCACGCCGGCCGAACAGGTGGTGATCGCCAACGTGGCGCGGTATCACCGCGGCGCCCCGCCGAAACGGAAGCATCGCAACTACGCGGCGCTCGACAAGGAGCTGCGCGACCGCATCGTGCGCCTCTCGGCGATCCTCCGTGTCGCCGACGGTTTCGATCGTGGCCACATCGGCGCTGTCGGAGAGCTCGGTGTGCGCTTTCTCCAGCGCGCGATCCGCATCACCCCTCGGCCCGCCACGAACGCCACCTCGCTGCGCCTCGAGCTGTGGGGAGCGCACCGGAAGTCGCAACTGCTGGCCGAGCTTGCGGGGGTGCCGGTGGAGATCGTGGCCGAAGACGGGTCCGTGCTGTCGTCGGAGCAGGTGGACGAGCTGGCGGGATGACGGATGGCGGGATGACGGAATGACGGAACGCGGCCGAGCGGTCAGTCGCGCAACTGCTCCGTCGTCTCCTGCTTCCCGTCTTCCCGTCGTCCCGTGAGCCCGCTGTCGAAGCCCCAGGAGTCCATGAGCAGCCGCGCCTGCGACGCGCGCTCCTCGCCGTCGGGGACGCGCTGGGTGTAGCGTCCATCCGCGTCCAGCTCCCAGGCCTGCCGATTGTCCTCGAGATAGGTCTGCAGCAGCTGCCGGAGCCGATCGCGCAGCCGCGGCACCTCCACTGGCACGACCGCCTCCACTCGGCGCAGGAAGTTGCGCGGCATCCAGTCGGCCGAGCCGATGTAGAGCTCGTCCTCCCCCGCGTTGCCGAACTGCCACACACGCGAATGCTCCAGGAAGCGTCCCACCACGCTGGTGACGCGGATCCGTGAGCTCACTCCGGGCAGCCCTGGGCGCAGGCA
>DASSIC010000064.1:0-3575 GCA_035692325.1 Gemmatimonadaceae bacterium
TGGCATCGGCGAACCGCAGATACCCGGCGACGTCCGCCGGATTGAACGCCGCGATCTGCGCGAGATTCGCCGCGCGGTCGCCACCGTAGCGAAACATCGAACCATCGGCGAAGCGGATGTTGTAGAACGGGTCCACCGGCACCAGGTGCACGTAATCCTCCGTGCGCCGACCGCTACGCTCGAACAGCACGTGGATCAGCCAGGGCGCGGTGATGATCGTCGGGCCCCCGTCGAACACGAAGCCGTCCTGCTCGTACACGTAGGCGCGACCACCCGGCTTGTCCCGCTGCTCGACGATCGTGACGTCGTGCCCCTGCTGCTGCAGACGGATCGCGGCCGAGAGGCCGCCGAACCCGCTGCCGATGACGACGACGCGCACCGCTCAGTCGCTCGCGATGCGATAGGTGGGCACCGCGGCGCGCCGCTCCATGCGGCGCATTCGCGTACCCCTGAGCGCGAGGGCGAGCGGCAGCGCCATGGCCGCGGTGCCGAAGATCACCGCCCACCAGAGTCCTCGCCCCGCGCAGACCAGGATGGGAAAAACGCCGTTGACGGCGTACAGCACCAGCGGCAGGCGACTCGGTGCGACGCGTGCCGCCCACTGCGATGGCGGCACGATGGCCACCAGCACGCGCGCCACGACGAATCCGGTGAGCAGCCACCCGAGCCAGTTGGTGAGCGGCATGCCGTAGAACAGGTCCGAGAGCGCAGCACGTCGCACGACCGACGCACCCGTGAGGTCCGGCAGGTGCCAGAGCCAGTGCGTCGTCGAGACCATCGCCGGATCCATCGAGACGTCCCACGCCGTGAGGATCAGCGCCGCCACTGCCGCCCAGCGCCACCGCGTGCGCGCGTCGTCGCGTGCCGGCAGCAGCCGCCCGCAGATCGTGAGCGACGCGTAGAGCATGAAGAACCACGACGTCGGAATGTTGAATGGCACCCGGCCGCCGATCAGATAGCCGAGCTGCGTCGTGTACGAATAGGGTCCGAATGGAAATCCGGTCGTGGTGCCGAGCAGCTCGGCGCCGAGCGAGATGCTGAACGCCGCCGCGAAGATCGCGAACGCCGTCCGCCACCCGAGACGCACGGACGCGTGCAGGATCCCGGCAAGCGCGCCGAGCACCACGGTCGTCTGCCCGCCGAACTGGAACATCAGGGCCGCGACGCGCTGGTTCGCGGGCGTGAGCAGCCAGGCGGGCGCCGGTGGCGCGAGAAAGGTCGCGAAGGCGACACCGGAGAAGAGCAGCAGCACCGCGTGGGCAAGGAGCGCGAAACGGGCGACGCGCCCCTCGAGTGCAGCATGCGGTGCGACGCTCACGCCCATTTCGGCAGCTCCCGTTCGGTGAGTACTGCGGCGAGGCGGCCCGCGGTGCGACGCGACGCGAGCCGCGCCGATGCGCGCGGCGCACGCCAGGCCGTCCACAGCACCGCGACGCGCTCCATCGTGCCGAGTCGCGCACGCACCGCGAACGTGTCGTAGTCTATCGCCTCGATGGCGCCGAGGATGCCGGCGTAGCCCACGGCGCACGCCGTCGCGCAGCGCTGGGCATCCGGCGCGAGCAGGGCGATCCCCGGCATCGCCGCTTCGTACAGCGATCGGGCGCGACCGATCTGAAACGCCATCAGTGCGCGCCACCGCTCGTCGGCGCCGATCCCACCACGCAGCACATCGTCGCGCGTGAGGCCGAATTGCGCGAGATCCTCATCCGGCAGGTAGCAGCGTCCGTTGCGCGCGTCCTCTCCGACGTCGCGCAGGATGTTCGTGAGCTGCATCGCCACGCCGAGGGTGCGGGCATAGCGCAGCGCGCGCACGCGTCGCGCGTCGTCGCCCGGCACGCCGAACACGTACGTGCACATCTCGCCCACGCTGCTCGCCACGCCCTCGCAGTAGCGCTGCAGCTCCGTCCAGGTCGCGTAGCGCGCCGGTCCGCAGTCCCGCGCGACGCCATCCAGCAGCTCGTGCATCACGGGCACCGGCACCGCGTAACGCACCACGGCGCGCGCCAGCTCGCGGAAGACCGGTCCCTCCGGATGGCCGGCCAAGGCCTCTCCCAGACGAGATCGATAATCCGCGAGCAGCGCCGGCACCTCGGCCGCGCGCGCGCCTGTCGCGAGGTCGACCATGTCGTCGGCGACGCGGCAGAACGCGTACAGGGCGAAGGCCGCGCGACGCTTCTCGGGCTGGAGGAAGTGGCTCGCCAGCCAGAAGGTGCGCGCGTGCGCGCGTACGATGCGCAGGCAATGCGCCGCGTCTGGATGCGTCATCCGCGCGAGAGCTGTAGCGAACGTCGGGAGCAGGAGGGCATTGGTCGATGAACGTCGTTGCGCCCTCCATGTTCCCGAGATCCGTCCACGTGTCATGGCGGCGGCCTTCGGACCGTGAGTCCATGCGGTCGCGTCCGGTTGAAGCAGCCATCCACCGGGCTCGTTCTTGCATCCTCGTCTCCCACGATACGGTGCACCCAAGGGGACCCATTGCGACTGGCCGACTTCATCAGCACGAACACCGGCCCCATCCTCGCCGAGTGGGTTGCCTTCGCGGAGTCCTGCGGGACCGCGGGTGGCAGCATGGATCTGACCGGGCTGCGCGACCACGCGCTCGCGATGCTTCAGGACATCGTCGCGGACCTTCGCACAGCCCAGACACCGACCGAGCAGGTCGAGAAGTCGAAGGGCATTGGTGAGCGGGCTGCTCCGCACACCGACACCGCGGCCGAGGTCCATGGCGCCGGTCGCGCCGAGAGCGGGTTCAGCGTGGAAGAGATGGTGTCCGAGTACCGCGCGCTCCGAGCGAGCGTCATCCGGCTCTGGACGGGCGCCTGCGGCAACCTCACCGCCGACGACATGGAAGATCTGATGCGCTTCAACGAGGCGATCGATCAGTCGCTCGCCGAGTCGATCGCCCGGTACACGCAGGACATCGCGCGCTCGAAGGAGATGTTCGTCGCCATTCTCGGGCACGACCTGCGCTCGCCGTTGAGCGCCGTGGTCACGAGCTCGCAGTTCATGCTCGACACGGGCGAGCTCGCCGAACCCTATCGCACACTCACCACGCGTATCGCATCGAGCGCGAGGCGAATGAACCAGATGGTCGGTGATCTGCTAGACTTCACCCGCGGGCGACTCGGATCGGGTATTCCGGTTACGCGAGTCGAGAGCGACCTCGGCGACGTCGTGCGCCAGGTGGTCGAGGAAGTCTCGGACGCGCATCCCGACAGCACGCTCCAATTCACCGCTACCGGCGACCTGCGCGGGCAGTGGGACGCCGCGCGCCTCAGTCAGCTCGTGTCCAACCTGCTTGGCAATGCGGTCCAGCACGGCGATCGCACCTCGACGATCGGCGTCTCGGTGCAGGGCGAGGCGGCTGACGTCGTGCTGCGCGTGCAGAACCGGGGTCCCGCGATCGAGGGCGTCGAGCTGCCGGGGCTGTTCAGCCCCTTCAAGCGGCTCGGTACCCCCGGCTCGGCGTCAACGTCGTCGAGCAGCCTCGGATTGGGCCTCTACATCGCCGAGCGGATCGTCACTGCGCACGGGGGAACGATCGACGTGCGCTCGTCCGCCGAGGCGGGCACCCT
>DASSIC010000065.1:0-2038 GCA_035692325.1 Gemmatimonadaceae bacterium
TGTCGTCGATCGAGGCCTGATCGAACGTGATGCCGTCGGCTTTCGCGGCTGCGTCGAGGATCGCCTCCTCGATGAGCGCGTTCAGCGCGACGCCTTCGTACTCCGCCTTCTGCGTGAGCACCTGAGGATCGTTCTCGTAGCCCGGTGGGACGCCGAAGTCGATGTAGAAGCGCACGTACTGGTAGGCGAGCTCCCGCTTGTACTCGCGCAGCGATACAGCGCGCCCGTCGAACATCACGGCTGGCTTGAGGTTGTCGGTGTAGTAGCGGGAGGACGCGGCCCAGGCGACCAGCCCGAGAACGAAGAACAGGATCGCCGAGAAGATCGTCACGATGATCGTCTGCTGACGGCGCTCGCGCTGCCACCGCGCCGTGCGCTGACGCTGTGTGAGTCGCGGAAGAGGGATACGACGTGCCACGGGGACCCTAATTGTACCGGGTCATCGCAGGCGGAGAACCCCCTGCAACCCCCCTGTTATCCGATGCGCCGGTAGACCGCGAGCGTTTCCGCGGCCGCGCGATCCCACGAGAAACGAGCGGCCCGCGGCCGCGCCCGCGCGCGCAGCTCGAGCTGGCGGGCGGGGTCTCCGAGGTACGCGACCAGCGCATCGCCGAGGGCGTCGGGGTCGCTTGGGTCGACCAGCACGCCCGCGTCGCCGACGACCTCCGCGACCGCGCCGGCGCGGTAGCCCACCACCGGCGTCCCCGCGGCGAGCGACTCGAGAGGCGTCAGCCCGAAGCCCTCGAGCAGGGCGGCGTGAAGGAGGCACTCCGCACCCGCGTACAGCGCCGCGAGCGTCGCGTCGGACACGTGACCGGTCACGACGATCCGCTCCCGCGGCGCGCGCGTGCGCTCCAGGGCGCGCGCGAGGAACGACGACAGCTTGCCGAGGTCTCCGGCGATGACCAGACGCAATTCATGGTCGATGAAGGCCGCGCGGGCGAACGCCGCGAGGAGCCCCTCCATGTTCTTGCGCGGGTCGAACTGCCCGACATACAGGACGTACCGTCCCGGCACGCCAAAGGTTGCCGCGACGCGTCGACCTTCCTCGGCTGACGGCGGCCGGAACTCGGTGTCCACCGCCTCGGGGATCACCGTCACGCGGTCCGGCGGCACGCGCAGCAGCTCGACCACGTCGCGCTTGGTCGCCTCGGAGACGGCGATGATCGCGTCGGCCCGCCGCGCGAGCGAGTACTCCCAGGCGTGACCGATGCGCGCGTGCGGCAGCCGAAGGTAGTGCTCGGGCCAGCGCAGCGGCGCGAGGTCGTGGATCGTGATGACCGCGCGGCAGCGGCGCAGCGCGGGAAGGCCGAGCTGTGTCGAGTGATAGACGTGCGGTCGCACGATCGCGAGCTCCGCCGATAGCAGGATCGGATCGACGGCGAGCATCGAGAGCTCCGGTCGGCGCAGGCGCAGCGTGTTCAGGTCACGATGCGGCGGCAGCGCCGAGGGATCGGCCGGCGGGAAATTGCGAAGTCGCAGCAGAGTCCAGTCGATGTCGTCCGGCGCGAGACGCGCGAACGCTGCGAGCAGATTGCGTGTGTAGCGACCGATACCGCGAACACGGGCCACCGTTTGCAGATGGCGCGCATCGAACGTGACGCGCACGGACCTAGACTAGCCGCATCATCTCCGTCGTCGTTCCCACATACAACGAGGTCGGTTCGCTGCGTCATCTGGTGCCGCGGCTCGCGGCGGCGCTCGCGGGGCAACAGTGGGAGCTGATCGTCGTCGATGACGGCTCGCCCGATGGCACTGCGGATCTCGCCGAGTCGTACGCGGACGTCCATCCCGTGCGCGTCGTGCGCCGGCCCGGAAAGGCCGGGCTCGCGTCGGCCGTCCTCGCCGGATTCGAGCAGGCCCGCGGTGACGTTCTGCTCGTGATGGACGCCGACCTCTCTCATCCGCCCGAGGCGGTGCCGCGGCTCGCCGCCGCGATCAGGGAGGGCGCGGATCTCGCGGTGGGGAGCCGCTACGTGAAGGGCGGCGGGACGGAGGACTGGCCCCTTCGGCGGCGCATCGTGTCACGCGCCGCGTG
>DASSIC010000066.1:0-3665 GCA_035692325.1 Gemmatimonadaceae bacterium
TGTTGAAACAGGTGGGTCGAGGTGTATATGGCACCAAAGTGGGGGCTTCGGTCCTGCGCCCGTTGGACGCTGGTGCGCGCTCGGCCTATTGGTCGCGCAACGCGCGGCCGGGCTGCATGCGGGCGGCCCTGAAGGCCGGGACGGAACATGCCATCAGCGCGGCCGTGCCCAGTACGAGCGCGACGCTCGCGAACACCATCGCGTCCTGTGGTGGCACCCCGTACAGGAGCCCGGACAGTAACGGCGCGAGCAACCACGCAAGCACCAGCCCGATCGCGACTCCTCCGGACGCCAGCCGCATGCCGTCTCCGACGATGAGGCGCAGGATTGCGCCGGAGGAGGCTCCGAGCGCCGCACGAACCCCGATCTCGCGCCGGCGTCCCTCGACATCGAACGCGACGACGCTGTAGAGACCGATCGCGGCCACGGCGAGGGCAAGCAACCCGAATGCGCTGAAGAGCACCGCGCCGAGCCGCCACACTCTTAACTGCGGCGAGATCACGTCGTCAAGCGGGCGCGCGCTGACGTAACGCAGCCCCGGATCGATCGCCAGCGCCGCGCGCCGGGTCGCTTCGCCAATACGCGCCAGCATGTCGGCGTCGTCTTCCGTCGCCCTCACGATGAGTCGTCCGCCACCGCGAAGCGGCGGCTGCGCCTGCTCGATGGGGACGTAGTACAACAGAGAGTCCCCTTCGATAATCTGCTGGCGGCGTGTATTCTCGACAATTCCAACGACCGTCGAGCACGGCGGGTTCTCCGTGCCGATGTGCAGGCACTTCCCGATGGCTGGCTGCCCCGGCCAGTACATGCGCGCCATCGTCTTGTTGACGATCGCGACGCGCGGGGCGCCTTCGCGATCGGCGGGCGTGAACGATCGCCCCTCGACCACCGTGGTGCCGACCGTCTCGAAGTATCCGGCCTCCACCGCATGAATGTAAGGGCCGCCATCCTCGACTCGAGGTCGTTGTGCCAGCCCCGGTACTACCAGGCGTGTAGCCCAGCTCGACACGAACGGCGTCGTGCCGGCGACGAGCGTCGTACGCTCGACGCCAGGGATCTTCTCGACAGTGGCGCGCAGCCGCGCCTGGAAGTCGGCGCGCGGCGGCGTCTCACCGCGCAGCGTGGAAACGGCCAGCAGCCGCCCGGTGTCGAGCCCAAGACCGAGCGACTGTGCTTCGGAGAGACTGCGGACGAAGAGCCCGGCACCAACGAGCAGCAATGCCGACAGCGCGCCCTGCACGATCAGCATCGTCGCTTGCGTACGGGTGCGCGACACACGCTGGCCCCCCGTGCGCAGCCACCGCACGAGATCGACGCCGCCGGCCTGCCACATCGGCAGCGCCGCTGCCGCGCCTCCGCCGACCACTGCGCAGGCGGCGAGATACACCAGCATGCGGAGATTGACCGGCGTTTCGAGCCACGCCACTTGCGGGAAGAGCAGGGTCTGCGCCGGCTGGGCGCCGAACACCGCGACCAGCACGGCCACCAGCGCACCGCAGAGCGCAATCAAGGCGCCTTGTGCCGCCTGCTCTGCGACGAGACGCCGCCGGCTGCCGCCGAGCGCCAGCCGAACGCCGATCTCCTCGTGATGACGAAGGGAGCGCGCGAGAAACAGGTTCGCGACGTTCGCGAACGCGATCAGCATGACGAGCAGCGCGACCGCGCCGATCAGCGCCGCGACGCCCAGTTCGCCGTCCGCGGTGGCGCCGCGCACGGCATTGAGCGGCACGAGCTCCAGCGCGCCCCCTCGATCGTCGCCGGGCGTATCGGCGTAGGCCTGCTGGTGCCGCGCGGTGAGCTCCGCGACGGCGGCCCTGTCCGACGCGCCCGGAGCGAGCCGCACGATCACCCCCAGCCACCTGAAGTTCCGGTTCGTACGCCACGGTCCGGCAATCTGCACGTCAGAGGCTCCCTCGAGGGGAAGGAACACGTCCACCCGGGCCACGGCGCTACCCGTGAAGTACTTCGGCGCCACGCCCACGACGGTATAGCGATCGGACTCGATGGGGAGCTGCTGACCGATGACAGCCGGATCGGCGCCATACTGCTGCTGCCAGAACGCGTGGCTGATGACCGCGAGCCGCGCGCCCTCCTGCTCGCTCTCGCTGGCGGTAAAGAAGCGACCGATCGCCGGATTGACGCCGAGCAGCGAGAAGTAATTGGCCGTTACGAGCCGCGCCTGGATCGTCTTCGCGTGTTCCCCGCTGCCCGAGAGCACAGGCGTGGCGCTCTCCGCGGCCGCACCCGCAAGCTGTGCGGCGTTGAGCAGATCGCGGTAATCCATGTAGCCCAGCTCGGTCGTTGCGACCGCCGCGCCGCCGCTGGCCTGCCGGCGTACGACGACACGCCGCAACTCGTGCGCCCGTTCGACGCTCGCAGGCCCATTGAGCACGAGCCGGTCCACCATGCCGAACGTGATCGCGTTGACGCCGAGACCGAGGGTGAGGATGGCCACGACACCAAACGTGAAGCCCGGCGACCGCACGAACCCCCGCACGACCACTCGCACGCTCGTCCTGAGCAACTCCATCGACGCTCTCCTTCGGTCTCCCGATTGTTTCCGGTACTCGATCGCAACCAGGCGGTCTCGATGCCGGGTCGCCGGTCCGAATCTCCGTCGCGCTTCAGCCTCGGCTTGGCGTGCGCTGAATTCGTTGTTTGCGAGCTCGTCGAGCGTGCATGCGCGATGGAACGCGAGCTCTTCATCGATCTCCCGTTCCGCGCTCGCGCGGAGCTCGTCGCGGACATCGTTCGGTCGCATCCATTTCATGACGAGGCCTTGCGAGGCTGGCGGTTCAAAACCTTTGACAGCGTGGCCGCACTTCGGCGCCAGGCCGCAACCTGCTGGTCGAGCGCACGGCGGCCCTTCACGGTCAGGGTGTAGTACTTGGCGCGACGCTTCGTTTCCGAAGGCTTCCAGTCAGCGCGGAGCAGGCCCCGGTGCTCGAGGCGATGCAGCGCTGTGTACAGCGCGCCGTCTTCGAGCACCAGTTCGGCGTCGGTCGCCTCGCGCACCCACTTCGCGATGCCGTAACCATGGTTCGGCCCGTCCTCGATAGCCTTCAGCACGAGAACGTCGAGCGTGCCTGGAAGAAGTCCAAAAAGCATTGATCCGTGCACCCCCCAATAGTTCAGGGGTCCGACTATACGCGCGGTTTACGCACGCGTCAACCTGCGTTAGCCGCGGGGCTCGAGCACGGCGTTCGGAGCCGCAACGAGCGCTAACTTGCGTGAGATCCCACGACCGTGGGCTGCAAGCGGGACGCCGCCGTGTCCCCTGCCTTCAGAATCAGCTTTGGAAATGTCAGTGGAATAATCTCGTCCCCCACTCCGCGAAAACGTTTCCTAGACGTGTAGAATCGTCGAGCGTTTCGGCTCCAGACAGGAGGCACTGTGCCAGGGACACTGTTTCGTCGGGCGTTGCGCCGATTCATGGTGCGCCGTGTTCGGACGGCGCGCTCCCACCGCCTCCCCGGAGCGGTGAACGATTGCCGCCATTCGCCGAATCGGCGGGGGTCTCGTGGCATCCGCCCCTGGCCGCTCTTCATGCTCGCGATAGTGGTGGGGATGCTGCCTGCCGAAGATGTTTCTGCACAGCAGCCCGGCAGCGGCAGCGTCCGAGGTCGTGTTCTCGATCCCCAGAAGCAGGGCGTCGCGGCGCAGAT
>DASSIC010000067.1:0-5857 GCA_035692325.1 Gemmatimonadaceae bacterium
CGACGAGTACATCGATTCACCATGCTCGGCTTCAAGAGCGTCGCCGAAGCCGACTGACGCCACGTCGCCATGCACCTCACCGACATCCCCTTCGGCATCACCGACTGGAGCGCGGTCACCGCCACCGAACACCTCGGCGAATCCGGCACCGCCCTCTGGCGCACTTGTCACTTCGGCGACGTGCGTGTGCGCATGGTGGAATATTCCGCCGGATATCTCGCCGATCACTGGTGCCAGAAAGGACACATCCTGCTCTGCCTCACTGGCGAGCTCGATACCGAGCTGGCCGATGGTCGACGCTTCACGCTGCGGCCGGGAATGAGCTACCAGGTCGCGGACAAGGCCGAAGCCCATCGCTCGTCCGCCCCACTCGGCGCCACGCTCTTCATCGTAGATTAGTCGGAGCGAGTCAGTCCCACCGAGGGAGAACATGACCGTGCCGACACCGCAGGAGATCGACGCCGCCGTGCGCCTCGCGATCCAGGAGGAGTTCCTCCTCGGCCGCCGCCCCTCGGTCGCGAGCGTCGCGAGCACGCTCGGGCGCGACGCGTCCGACGTCGACGCCGCCTTCGATCGCCTCGCGGCGGGACGTGCGGTGGTGCTCGTCCAGGGGACGCGCGACATCCTCATGGCCGCGCCCTTCGCCGGTGTGCAGACGGACTTCCGCGTCCGCTGCGGCGAGCGCTCCTACTACGCGAACTGCATCTGGGACGCGGTCGGCATTCCCGCCATGCTCGCCGCCGCCGGGCGGCCGTCGAACGCGAGCGTCGAGACCCGCTGCGCCGACTGCGCGGCGCCGCTCCGGCTCGAGGTCGCCGACGGAAGTCTGCGCGCCGAGCCGCCCGACGTCGTCGCGCACTTCGCCGTGCCCGCCGCCCAGTGGTGGGCGGACATCGTCTTCACCTGAAGCACGATGCGACTCTTCCGGTCGGAAGAGCACGTCGCACGATGGAGCGAGGAGACGGGGATCCCGGTCGGTGACGTCTTCAGCCTCGACTCGCTCTGGCGTCTCGCCCAGCTCTGGTTCGCGGATCGGCTGTCGCCAGACTGGCGCCGGCGCACGGTGGACGAAGCGAACGCGCTCTTCGCCAAGTCGGGGCTCGAGGGCGCGTTCTGGCGGCTGGTGGGCTGAGAAGGGTCCGGGCGCTGGCACCAACCATGAATAGGTGGTTGTGCCGTTCTCCCACGTCCCACGTTCCACGTCAAACATCATGTCCGCCGAACCACTGACCGATCACGACCCCGAGAGCCAGCCCGCGATCCGCGAGCGCGTCACCCAGATCGCCTTCGGCGGCGATCCTCGTCGCTTCGAGGAGTTCGTGCGCGCGCTCGACGAGGCGACGCCGCCCGGCGTCGAGGTGATCCTCCGCGGCAGCTCGATCACGGGGCACAAGTGGGGCTCCGACGAGCCGTTCGACCACGACGGGCCGGGCACGAGCGATCTCGACGTCACCTTCGTCGGCGGCGACATGGTGACGCTGTTCAGCGAATTCCACATCACCGGCATCCACTCCGTGCCGCTGAGCGAGGCGCATCCTTTCGCGTCGCAGGCGCTGCTGCCGCTGCGCAAGAAGCTCTGCGCCATGTGTCAGCGGCCGGTCAACCTCCAGGCGACGACGTCGCTCGTGCAGTACCTGCGCGACGTCGTGATGGACCAGCCGTATCTCGTGCTGCTGAAGAAGCCCGACGACGAAGGCTGACGTGCGGCTCCTCACCTACAACATCCGCGAGGGCGGCGTCGGCCGCGCCGAACAGATCGCCGAGGTCATCTCGGCGGCCGACGTGGATGTCGTGGCGCTGCAGGAGGCGCTGGAGCCGGCGATGGTGGAGCGGATCGCTGAGCTGTCGGGCTTCGCCTTCTGCGGCGCGAAGCGGGGGCACTCCACCGGATTTCTCAGTCGCGTGCCCGTGCTCGATTACGGGTGGCGTCATCCTCCGCGCACGCGTCACGCCCTGCTCGAGGTGTCGTTCGCCAACGGCTATCCACGCCTGTTCGTGCTGCACCTGCGTGCCTGGTTCAACACGTGGAGCGAGCAGCGCCGCGCGCGCGAGCTGCGCGGCCTGCTCGACGGCATCCGCGATCAGCTCGAGCGCGAGCAGCACGCCTTCGCCTTCCACGTGCTGGCTGGCGACTTCAACGCCCTCGCGCCCGGTGAGCGGTTCGACAGCTCACCGATGCCGGCGTGGATCCGGGGCATGGTGTGGCTGAGCGGCCGAGACATCGCGCGGAGCACGATCGAGATGATGCAGGCCGACGGGTATGCCGATGCGTGGCGCACGATCCACAGCGATGCCGAGCGCGAGCCGGGCCACACCTTCCCCGTCTGGAACCCGCACGTGCGGCTGGACTACGTGTTCACGCCGGTGAAGTATGCGTCGCGGTTCACGGGGTGCGAGGTGAGGAAGACCCCGGAGGTGGTGCGGACGGCGTCGGATCACTTCCCGCTATTGGTGCAGATCGCCGACGCGTGATCCTGGTCCGACAACAGCCTCACCACAGAGGACACGAAAGACTGCGACGACCACGGAAGGCACGGAGGCAGGCGAGAGTTGTTCTTCTGTGTCATCCGTGTCCTCACCGTGTCCTCCGTGGTGCAGCTTTTCTTCTGCGTATGCTGGTAGCAGATTGTTGGAGACTCCGCTGCATCTCGTCCTCCTCCCCGTCATCGCATGCGTCCAATCGGCTGGATCGGTGTCGCGCTCATCGTCGCCGGCGGCATCGTCATGGCGATGCAGGGCGTGAGCTACACCAAGAAGCGCAACGACGTCGAGCTCGGCCCCTTCCGCGTCGCGACGGTCGAGAAGGGATTCGTGTCGCCACTGACTGGGTTCGTCGTGCTGCTCGTCGGCGCGGGCCTGCTCTTCGTCGGGCGGCGGCGGACATAGATCGTGTCCGCGCCAGGGATCGGATTCGAGGTCACGACGTCGTACGTGCGACACCTGAGCCAGGCGGCGAAGGACGGCTTTCGCGAGACCTTCGCGCTGTTCCTCGAGTCGCGCGGTCTCGCACATGGTGGCACGGAACTCCCGCAACTTTATCTCACCGTCTATGGGAGGACGAGGGAAGTGACGGAGGACGATCGCGCCGCAGTCGCGGAGTGGCTCCGCGGTCGCCTCGAGGTGGGAGGGTCCGAAGTCGCACCATTGAGGGATCTGCGAGAGGATCGCTGACGCTCGGCAGCTGTATTCCGCGGATATCCGCGGATGATCCGCGCGGATCCGCGATCTGATGGGTTGGGCCGGCGATCACTGTGGCAGAGCCGGGGGTCAGCGCATGGACGTTCACGCCATCACGGTAGGTGGGATTCCCATCCCCTCGCGCGATCCATGGTTCCTCGCCACCGTGGCCATCCACGTCGCCGCGGGTATCGTCGCCGTGGTCGCCGGTGCGGTGGCGATGCGCAGCGCCAAGGGGCCGGGCCGGCACCCGCGAACCGGCACCGTCTACTTCTGGTCGTTGACCGTCGTTGCGGCCACGATGGCGCTGCTCGCCGCGGCGCGCTGGCCCCAGGACAATCACCTCGCGGCACTCGGCGCACTCGCGTTCGGGAGCGCAACACTGGGACGAACGGCACGACGTGCGCGGTGGCGCCGGTGGATGCCGGTGCACATCACGGCGATGGGCGTGTCGTACGTCGCCATGCTCACGGCGTTCTACGTCGACAACGGCCCGCATCTCCCGCTCTGGAATCGCCTGTCGACGCTCGCGTTCTGGCTGCTCCCCGCGCTCATCGGCGCACCGATCATCGTCGCCGCGCTCCGTCGAGGTCGACCGGAGCTTCTCGCGCGACATACGCCGTGACACGATGCGGGCCCCGCGAAGATGTTTCTCGCGGGGCCCGGACTCATCTCGTGAATCTGTCGTGCGTCGTTACTGCTCGGCGTACCAGTGTGTACGCCGGGTGCGCGCTCGCGCGCGTGTGTCGTTCGCGCTCGCTGATCGCGATGCCTGGCGAAATCAGCCGAGCGGCCACCGGTCGGATTGTTCCTGCCGCGTCAGCCCGGAACGCGCGTCGCTCGACTTGGTGGCGTAGAGTCGAGCGTCCTCCGCGTTCGCGGGCATCGTCGGGCCCGAACGCGCATTGGGCTGCTCGCGAGACGACGCACCCGTCGCGTCGTCGTTCGAGTCAGCTGGGCTGGAATCGTGCGCGTGCTTCATCGTCGCGCTTCCTCCTGGTGGGCTGTCGCCGGGATCGCCGGATACCTTGTGATCCCGCACACCAGATTCGTAGCATGAAGCGCACCGTCAGGTGCGCGACAGGTCGCGACGCGTGCACACCGCGCCAATCGGCCGTACCTTTCCCCCATGCCATTCCATACACTCGCGCTCGCCGCCGCCGCCGCCGCGCTCATCGGCGCAGCGCCGCTGCCGAGCCGCACGCCCGACTGCCCTACCCTCCCCGTCCCCACCGAGGACATCGCCGCGCAGCTCGCCAAGTTCCGCCCGGTGAAGATGCCCTTCGCCACCGCGGGACTCTCGGCGAAGGAAATACGGATGGTGCGCAAGCTCGTCGAAGCGGGCCAGGCGCTCGAGAGCATCTACTGGCGGCAGAGCGACCCCGGCGGGCTCGCGCTCTACCAGTCGCTGATGAGCTGCACGGGGCGCGAAGCGAAGGAGATGCGCCGCTTCCTGGCGATCAACGGCAGCCGCTTCGACCTGCTCGAGGGCAACAAGCCGTTCATCGCCGACGCGTCCTACTCACCCGGCCGTTCGCTCTTTCCCGCCGGCATGACGCGAAAAGAGATCGACGACTACGTCGCCGCGCACCCGGAGAAGAAGGCCGAGCTGTTCAGCCCGTATACCGTCGTCAAGCGCCAGGGGAGCGACCTCGTCGGCGTGCCGTATCATGTGGAGTTCGCCAAGTGGCTCGCTCCCGCCGCGAAGGCGCTGCGCGACGCGGCATCCCTCAGCGACGACGCGGCGTTCGCGAACTTCCTCCGCCTCCGCGCCGACGCGCTGCTCAGCGACGACTACTATAGAAGTGATCTCGCCTGGGTCGACCTCGAGGATCCGAAATTCGACGTCATCATGGCGCCCTACGAGACCTACCTCGACGACCTCCTCGGCGTGAAGACGTCGTACGGCTCGGCGGTGATGATCCGCAACCAGGCCGAGAGCGCCAAGCTGGCGACGTTCAAGAAGTACGTCGCCGACATCCAGGACGCGCTTCCCCTCGCCGCCGCCGACCGTCCCTCCAACACCGGTCATCCCACGCCGATGGAGGTGATGGACACGCCGTACCGCAGCGGCGACCTGCGCCACGGCTACCAGGCGGTCGCCGACAATCTCCCCAACGATCCGCGCATTCACGCCGAGAAGGGGACGAAGAAGCTGTTCTTCAAGAACTTCATGGATGCGCGGGTGAACTACGTCGTGCTGCCGATCGGGCGCATGCTGATGCGTCAGGATCAGGCGCGCCTCGCGTCGATGGACGGCTACCTCTCCGTCGTCGTCATGCACGAGATCTCGCACGGGCTCGGGCCCGCCTACGCGCGGGTGAACGGCAAGCAGGCCGACATCCGCGAGTCGATCGGACCGCTCTACAGCGGGGTCGAGGAGGCGAAGGCAGACATCGTGGGCCTGTACGGGCTCGGCCTGCTGATGCAGCGCGGCGTCGTGCCGGCGTCTCGCGCGCGCGACTTCTATGCGTCGCACGTCGCGGGGATCTTCCGCACGGTGCGGTTCGGTGTCGTCGAGGCGCATGCGCGTGCCGAGATGATGCAGTTCAACTACTTCCTGGAGCAGGGCGCCCTCACGCGCGACGCGGCCACGAAGCGCTACGCGATCGACATGGCGAAGATGCCCGTGGCGATCGCGAGCCTGGCGAAGGAGCTGCTCGAGATCGAGGCGACGGGT
>DASSIC010000068.1:0-4254 GCA_035692325.1 Gemmatimonadaceae bacterium
CCGGCGGCCTTCCCGGTTCCTTCCGGTACGAACTTCGGTCGACCGAGCAGCTCCGCGCGCTCGCCTCCGCGCCCCTGCCGCTGGGGATCGCGGCGAGCGCGCCTCGGCGCTCGCTCCATCGCGACCTCTACCTCGACACGAGCGACGATGCCCTGCGCCGCCGCGGCGTGGTCTGCCGGCTGCGGATCGGTGCCACCGACGAGCATGTGCTGTCGCTGCGCATCGAGGGGAACGGTGTGCACCCCATTCGCGTCGATGTCCCGGTGCACAGCACGTCACCCGCCGCGGCGCTCGCCGAAGACACTTCGGTCGCCCGGCGTTTGTCCGCCCTCGTCGACCCGGCGCTGCTGGAGACTCGGCTCGACCTCGAGGTGGATCGGCTCACGCGAACCGCCCATCCGGATCTGCTGCGACGGCCGCGACTGGCGCTGCACTACGACCTGGTGACCGTGCGACGCGGCGGTGCCGCGCACACCTTCCAGCAGCTGTGCGGCCACCTCCGGCGCGGGCAGCCGCGCGAGCTCGCTCGACTCGCGCTCGCGCTCGAGGAGGAGCATGACCTGCGCATCCTCCCCGACGACCCGCGCGAGCACGGCGAGCTGCTCGTGCGATGGATGCAGCTCGAGGTGCGACGGACGCGGCTCGCCGAGTCCGACCAGTCGCTCCGCGTGACGGCAGCGGTGGACGATCGGCCCCCCGAGATGCTGAATCCGGAGCTCAGTCTCCTCGCCTTTCAGCGCCGCGTACTGGCGTTGGCGCAGGACGAGCGTACGCCGCTCCGCGAACGGCTGCGCTTCATCGCCATCGTCACCTCGAACATCGACGAGCTGTACATGGTGCGGATGGCCGCCCTGCGCGCCGCCGCCCTCGACGAATCGGAGAATGCAACGCCGGCTGAAGACGGACTCACCGCGATGTCACGGCTGGCGCGCGTCGAGGAAGAGGTGAGCCGGATCCTCGCCGCGCAGGCGACCTGTGCACGCGCCGTCCTGCGGTCGGCGGAGTCGCACGGCGTGCACCTGCTGCGCTGGGACTCGCTGGACGAGGCCCAGCGGGAAGCGCTGACCGAGCGGTGTCGCGAGGAGATTCATCCGGGGCTCACGCCGCTCGCCATGACGCTGAGTCCGGGGCACCCGCTGCCGCATCTCCCGCATCTCGGCCTCTCCCTCGCCGTGGTGTTTCGCCGCACCCCGACCGGCGCGCCACACTTCGCCGAGATCGAGCTGCCCGACGACGGTCCGCGCCTGCTGCCGGTGCCGGGTCGGCCCGGCGCCGTGATCGCGCTCGAGGAGGTGATGAAGGCGAACGTGGACATGTTGTACCCGAATGCCCACGTGGAAGGCGCGCATCTCTTCCGCGTCACGCGGGCGGGCGATCTCGATCTCGACGAGGACGCGGCGGCCGACCTGCTCGACGCCGTCGCCACGGCGACCGATCGCCGGCCACTCAATCCTGCCGTGCGCGTGGAGGTCGAGCGGTCGATGCCGGGAGTCGTCTGCGAGCTGGTGCTCGAGAACCTCCGTCGCGAGGCGGCCGCCCTCGGCACCGCCGACCCGGTGGATCATGTGCAGGTCGTGGATGGTCTGCTCGACCTGCGCTGTCTCGCCGAGCTTCCCCTCCCCGACGATCCGGGGCTCGACTATCCGCCGCTGCGCACGCGCACCCTGGAAGCCGATCGCCCGATGCTCGACGTCGTGCGCGAGGGTGAGCTGCTGGTGCACCATCCGTTCGACGCCTTCGACGCGACGGTCGTGCGATTCCTGCGCGAGGCCGCCGCCGATCCTGACGTGACGACGATCAAGATCACGCTGTATCGCGTCGGCATGCCGTCACCGATCGTGGATGCGCTGGTGGCTGCGGCGCTGGCCGGCAAGCGCGTCGCCGCGCTGGTGGAGCTGAAGGCGCGCTTCGACGAGGAGCACAACGTCGGATGGGCCCGCGCCCTCGAGCGGGCCGGTGGCCACGTCGTGTATGGCCTGGTCGGCTACAAGGTGCATGCGAAGGTCGCGCTCGTCGTGCGTCGCGAGGGGGATCGCCTGCGCCGCTACGTGCACGTGGGGACCGGGAACTACAGCGCGCGATCTGGGCGGCAGTACACGGACCTGAGTCTCTTCTCCGCGCGCGATGCGCTCACCTCCGACGTCGCTGACCTGTTCAACGAGCTTACCGGCTCGGCCCGGCCTCCACAGGGACTCGCGCACGGCGCGCTGGTCGCTCCGCACCAGCTGCTCCCCGCGGTGCTGCAGCGCATCGAACGCGAGACGCAGCACGCCCGCGACGGGCGACCGGCGGCGATCGCGGTCAAGGTGAACGGCCTCTCGGATCCCGAGGTCGTGCGCGCGCTGTACCGCGCCGCCCGCGCCGGTGTCCGCGTGGACCTGGTGGTGCGCGGCATCTGCACGCTGCGGCCCGGCGTCCCCGAGCTGTCACCGGGCGTCCGCGTCGTGTCGGTGGTGGGACGATTCCTCGAGCACTCACGGATCTATCGATTCGCGAATGCGGGGGCGCCGGAATATTTCATCGGGTCGTCCGACCTGCGCCCGCGCAACCTCAGGCGACGCGTCGAGCTGCTCGTGCCGGTGCACGACGCGACGCAACGCCAGCAGCTCGATCGGGTGCTGTCACTCTATCTCGACGACCCCACGGCGTGGGAGCTCGAGCCCGACGGCTCGTACGAACAGCGGGCGGGGCAGGGGATCGGCGCGCAGGAGGCGCTCGCGATGCATGACTGAGACTCCATCGATCGCCACGATCGGGTACGAAGGGGCCACCATCGCCTCGTTCCAGGAGGCGCTGCGCGATGCCGCCATCGATCTGCTGGTCGACGTGCGCGCGCTCGCGAGCTCGCGCCGCCCCGGGTTCGCCAAGACGCGGCTTGCCGCGAACGCGAAGGAGGCCGGCGCGGAGTATCTGCACCTGCGCGCGCTCGGCACCCCGGCCGACGGTCGCGCCGCGGCGCGCGCCGGACGCCATGCAGAGATGCACCGGATCTTCCGCCAGCAGCTCGCGACCGCGGAGGCGCAGGAGCAGCTCGCGCTGGTCGCTGATCTCGTTCGGCAGGGGCGGCGCGTCTGCCTCCTCTGCTTCGAGGCGAAGCCGGAGCACTGCCACCGCAGCATCGTCGCCGACGCACTCGCCCGGATCATCCCCGCCCGCGTCGTGCATCTCCATCCCGGCGAAGACGAGCTGTGATCCTGGTCACTTGAATTGCACTGCCGAGTCCGGTAGCCTGTGGACGCTGCTTCCCGCTGTCCAACCGCGGCCCACCAGGAGCGCTCCGTGATCGTCGACTCGTCGCATCAGCCCGCGCAGGACCTGTCTCCGCTCGTCCACAGGAAGGAGCGGCTGTACTACGCGCTGATGCTCGCCTTCAGCGTCATCGTCTACGCGGGACTGGCGGTCGCGATGGTGAAGGCGCCCGAGACCGCGGGCGTCATCATCGGCTACGGCGTCATGTTCGCCCTGATCTTCTTCATGATGCACGGGCTCCTGGTCGGCAACCTGCGCGGCAACGGAGTGCGCGTGACGCCCACGCAGTTTCCCGCGCTGCACGCCGCCGTCGTCCGTCATGCGGAATCGATGGGCCTGAAGAAGGTGCCGGACGTCTTTCTGCTCCAGGCGGGCGGCCTCCTCAACGCCTTCGCGACACGCTTCCTTGGCCGCGACTTCGTCGTGCTCTACTCCGACGTGCTGGCGATGGCGGAGCGGGAGGGGCAGGCGGTCGTGGGTTGGATCGTGGCGCACGAGCTGGCGCATGTTCGTCGCGGCCACCTGAAGCGCCGCTGGATGATCACACCCGGTCGATTCATTCCGTACCTCGGCGCCGCGTACTCGCGGGCGTGCGAGTACACCTGCGACCGGTTCGCCGCGCATTGCCAGCCCGACGGTGCCGTGGACGGGCTGCTCGCCCTCGCCGCCGGTCCGGAGCTGTATCGGCGTGTGGATCCGCGGGAGTTCGCCGAGCAGGTGCGCACCGAGGGCGGGTTCTGGGTACGGCGTGCCGAGCTGCTGGCGGCTCATCCCACGCTGCCCAAGCGCGTGGCGGCGGTGATCGCCGCCGGAGCAAAGGTGCCGGCGTACTCGCCGGTGCACGCCGACGCGCCAAGCTGGCTGACCAGCGCATGATCTGATCCGGTTCGTGCTGCGTTGATGGCGTCGGTGGCGGTTCGCGCTCCGGGTTGACACATTCCCGCCACACCCCGCGCGTCCCGCCAACCGATAGCGACCGATGTCCCACTTCGCCGTTCGTCCGAC
>DASSIC010000069.1:0-6909 GCA_035692325.1 Gemmatimonadaceae bacterium
CGAGAGCGCCTTCACGGCGGCACCGTGCGCGCGCGCCGACTCCGTGAGGAAGTGCCGCGCCAGCAAATCGACGTCCTCGATCCGGTCGCGCAGCGGCGGAATGTCCACGCGCAGCACGTTGAGGCGATAGAAGAGATCCTCGCGGAAGGTGCCCGCCTCCACGGAATCCTCGATCGCCACGTTCGTTGCCGCGACGATGCGGCATTCGATGTTGATCTCATGCGAGCCGCCCAGCCGCCGGATGCGCCGCTCCTCGAGCGCGCGCAGGAGCTTGGGCTGCAGCATGGCCGGCAGGTGGTGCAGCTCGTCGAGGAAGAGCGTGCCGCACCCCGCGAGCTCCATCAGGCCATGCTTGCGCGCCACGGCGCTCGTGAATGCGCCCGCCTCGTGACCGAACAGCTCCGACTCCAGCAGCGATTCGGGAATGGCCGCGCAGTTCACCGCCACGAATGGAGCGGCGGCGTTCGCGCCGGCGCAGTGGATGCCCCGGGCGAAAAGCTCCTTGCCGCTTCCGGTCTCGCCGACGAGCAGCACGGTCGTGAGGCGCGCCCGCGCGACCATGCGTGCGGTTTCGATGGCCTCACGCAGGGGCGCGCTGGCCCCGACGATCTGGTCGAACGAGAAGGGCTCGGCCCCTCCAGCGGATCGAGTCATCCTCGGCGCAGGCTGCCGGCCAGACGAGTTGCCTGTATCGAGACTGACCACGCCACGCCTCCGGGAGGGAACCCTTGACCGAAATCTCGTGGTCGGGCCCGCCAAACGTGTGCTTTTCGTGCCCCGGAGGCGGTGATGTAGATCACACCGCAGCCTGCAGTTCCGCCAGCTCCCGGTTGATCCCCCGGATCTCTGGCCGTGCACCGGCGGCGACGAACCGATCCCGTGCCGCCCTCAACGCCTCCCGAGCGCCCTCGAGGTCACCCCGTGACCGAAGCAGCTGTGCACGCTCGCGCAGCACCTCGGCATACAGACACTGGTCCTCTCCCGTATCGGCGAGATAGAGCGCCTCCGTCAGATAGGCCTCACACGCGGCAGTCTCTCCGCGAAGCCGAGCCATCGTCGCCAGGAGCTTGAGCCCCTCCGAGCGACGGAGCCGGTCACCGCGTCGGTCGGCGATCTCGAGCCCGACCGCACACGCCCGCTCCGCCTCCTCCAGCCGACGAGCCGCGATGAACATCTCGGCCCGATTGAACTCGCATACACACTCGCTCAACGCATCGCCACACTCGCGCACCAGCACGAGCACCCGTTCGTACATCGCCTCGGCCTCGTGGATCCTGCCCTGCTTGCCGAAGACGATCGCGATGTTGTTGAGCGCCCGCGCCACGCCGTCGGTGTCCCCTGCTGCTTCGGCATGGCGCCGGCTGTCCTCGAACCGATCCACCGCTGATTGCCAGTCACCGCGGATGCTGCCCACGATGCCCAGGTTGCGCTGCACCATCACGCTCAACGGCGCTTCCCCCGCCTGTTCCGCCAGCGCCGAGGCGCTCGCGTACAGTCGTTCAGCGTCGCCGAGCTCGCCGCGCCGCTGCGCGACGATCCCCCGACAGTTCGCGGCATGCGCGGCGCCGGCGAGATAGCCGATCCGCTCCGCCACCGCACTGCTCTCCTCGTACAACCGATCTGCTGCCTGCGTATCGCCGCAATCGCGATGTGCCGACCCCTTCCATCGCAGCACATCCACGAGCATCTCGCTGGCGGGCTCCATGGCGAGCACCGCCAGTGCACGATCGAACCAGCCGAGCGCCTCCACTGGCGTTCCGCTTCGAGCGGCCGAGCGGCCGCGCTCCACGAAGCGCCCGGCCTCCGCGACACCGTCGCGGGGACGACGCGTCATCTGCATCGGACCCCTCCGTTGGGTAGCCTTCCTCTCCGGCGCGGGTTCGCGCCGGATCACTAGCAGCCGAGCTACTAGTAATCGAGGTCGGTGAAGCCGCTGGAGACCATGTAGCCGGAGAAGTGGTCGACGTAGAACTTGATCTGCGAGACGTTCGAATCGAGGTAGCCGATCTGGTTCTCCTGCACCTTCGCGAAGAAATGGCCCGGATCGATCCAGACGCTGTCGAGCGATGCCTGGCCGTAGTAGCTGCCGTGCATGCCCTTCAGGAGAATCGGATACTTCTCCGCCCACGTGCCCTTGATCGTCTGCTGGATCTTGACCGGCTGCGCAAAGGTCATGTGCGGCTGGAACTCGTAGGCCACGTTGTAGCCCTTGACTGCCGTCATCGTGATCGTCGTCGGCACGGACACCGCGCCCGCCGGGACGTCGATCTTGCCGCCCGCCTTCTGGATCACGATCGAGCCGCCCTCGGGGCCGATCACCGCCGAGACGCTGATGTCGGCGTCGAGGGGCGTGAGGCGCTTCAGCACGAGCGACGTATCGCTGTAGGTCACGTCGGTGACCATCATCAGCGAGTCGGTCGCCTTGATGCGGGCGAAGCTGACGTCGGCGCCGCGCGGGGCGAGCCGGGTCGGCGTCGGCGTGTCGTTGCAGGCGATGGCGCTTCCGGCTACGAGCAGCGTTGCAAGCAGCGCACGGAATGGGGACTTCATGACGGATCTCCTGAGGGGGACGTTGAACGGGGTCCGGATTGAACGGCGGGGGACACGCCAGCCACGCGCTCCCGAATGCGGCGCAGCCGGCGTGGGTGTACATGCTCGTGCAACAGCTCGACGAGGAGCCCATGGGCGAACGACACCGTATCGTCCTCCGCGTGGGCTGAAGGCTCGAGCACCGAGGCGGCCAGCCCCTCGTCGATGGCGTCGAGCAGATCGTCCTCGGTGCCGATGCCAGCGGCGATCGCGCGATCCAGATCGATCGCCCGTCCGAGGATGGCCGCGGCGCCGAGGGTCCGGCACGCGGTCGGGGAAAGCCGGGCGAGGCGTCGCGCGAAGAGATCGCGCGCGGCCGTGGAGACGCCGACGGCGTCGAGGTGGCCGACGCTCCAGTCGCGGCCCGTCCAGCGCACCTGCCCCTGGTCCAGCATCGTGCGGAAGAGCTGCACGGTGAGGAAGGGATTGCCCTCGGAGCGCGCGAAGATCGCCTGGAGCCAGTCGGGCGACAGCGGCTGCTGCAGAGCGCGGGTGAGCCATTCGTCGTGCTCGGCGCGCGACAGACGCCCGAGCCGCATTTCGTGGAAGCGCTTGTCGCGCGACAGGCGTGACCGCCGCGTGAGGATGTCGCCCCGCACGTCGTCCGCGCAGAGGGTGACACACAGGAGAATCCGCTCGCGGTCGAGGCGCGTGGCGAGGAACTCCACGAGGTCCCACGACAGGGCATCGGCCCACTGCATGTCCTCGAGCACCACCATCAGCGGACGCGCGGCGGCGGCGAGACGCAGGAACTCGGCGACCTCCTCGAACAGCGCCAGTCGCGACGCTCCGCTCTCGCGCGCGCCGCCGAGTGCGGGCACCAGCTCCGGCAACACGGCCCAGTCGCGCTGCTCCGGCACGATGCGCAGCACGCGAATCGCGTCGAGCACCTCGCCCCACGGGGCGTACACCGGCCGCGTGTCGGATTCGATGCAGTGGCCCGTCACGATGGATCCGGCGCGCAGGCGCACCTCCGAGCTCAGCGCCCGCACGAGGGCGCTCTTCCCGACGCCAGCTTCGCCGACCAGGGCGACGAGCTGGCGTTCGCCGCGCGCCGCGTGCTGAAAGTGTTCCGCCAGCTGCTGCCGCTCGGTCACGCGGCCCGCGAAACGCTCGAGCTGCATGAGCAGCGACGGGGCGATCGCGTCTCCACCGGCGACCGTCACCATGTCCCGCCCCTGACGCTTGGCCTCGTACAGCGCGCGGTCCGCCGCGCCGAACAGGGTGTCCACGCGGGTGCCATGCTCGGGCGCCGTCGCTGCGCCGATCGAGACGGTGAGCGCGACGGGGGTGGAGCGCGCCGCGGTCAGTGGAATGGCGTGGATCGCCGAACGAAGGCGATTGCCGATCTCGGTCGCTCTCGGCGCCGACGTGTCGGGCAGGAGGACGAGGAACTCGTCGCCGCCATAGCGGGCGAGCTGCGCCCCGTCGGGGAGCGTGCGCTGAAGGGTTTGCGCCACGGCGCGCAGCACCGCGTCGCCGCGCTGATGACCGTAGGTGTCGTTGATCAGCTTGAAGTGATCGATGTCGATCACGAGCAGCGTCGTCCTCTGGTCGCGCCCGCGGCTGGCGAGCAGCCCCGCGGCGACCTCGTTGAATGCACCACGGAGCGGGAGCTGCGTGAGCTCGTCCGGCTGCGCGTTCACCGCGGCATGCGCCATTGCGCGCGGCAGGGCGGTCGGCGCCTCCACCGTGCGACGCGCCGCATGCGCGATCACGACGTCCTCGAACGACGGAAAGAGCGATGGATCGAACACGGTGCCGACCTGGAGGCGCATCACGTCCATCGCCGCCTCGTGCGACAGCGCCTTCTTGTAGCTGCGCCCCGACGTGAGTGCGTCGTAGACGTCGGCGATGCAGAGCACGCGCGCGGCGAGAGGGATCTCTTCTCCCTTCAGGCCGTGCGGATAGCCCTTGCCGTCCCACCGCTCGTGATGCGACTCGACGATCGGCCGCACGTCCCAGGGAAAGTCCACCTCGGCGAGCATCTCGACACCCGCCGACGGATGGCGGCGCATGAGCGCCCACTCCTCCTCGGTCAGACGGCCCGTCTTGTTGAGCACCTCGGCGGGGATGACCAGCTTGCCGACGTCGTGCAGCAGCGCGCCGATGCGGAACCAGAAGAGCGACTGCTCGTCCATGCCGACGCGCGCCGCCAGGGCGCACGCCAGATCGGCGACGCGCTCGCAGTGACCCTGCGTGTACTGGTCCTTGCACTCGATCGATTCGCCCCAGCGGCGCACGACCTCGATGAAGTCGCCCTCGAGCCCCTGCATGCGGCGCCCGACGTCCGCCAGCTCGCGACGGGCGCGCAGCTGATCGAAGAGTCGGTGCGCACGATTGAGCGACTGCAGCGTATCGCGGTTCCTTCCCTGCCGCCGGTGCAGCTCCGCGCTCTCCTTGAAGCTCTCGGCGAGCAACAGGAGATCCTGACGCAGCTCCGCGACGGCGCGCGCGTCGGTGAGGTACTGCTCGGCGAGCTCGTAGTTGCCCAGCTCGCGGTTCACCACGCCGTACGCCTTGTGCAGCTCGCCGAGGGCGCGCGGCTCCTTCACCTGATCGGCGATGCGGCGGGCGCGGTCGCACGCGGCGAGCGCCTGTGCATGCTCACCCTGCGCCACCAGGCCCTCGGCCCGGTTCACCTCGACGCGCATGCAGGCCCCGCGATCGCCCAGCACCTCCGCGACGCGATAGGCTTCGTCGTAGCAGCGCGCGGCATCCTTCCACTGCTCGCGCTGACCGTAGAGCAAACCAAGGTTGTTCAGCGCCACGCACACGTCCGTGGCGAGCCCCAGCGCGCGGTACGCGGCGAGGCTGGTCTCGTAGTGGCGCGCGGCCATCTCGAGGTCGCCGCGCACGTTGGCGACGACGCCGAGGTTCTGCGAGGTCATCGCGGCGAGCTTGGCCTCGCCTGCCACGAGGGCGCTCTCGCGCGCCTTCTGATACAGTCGCTCCGCTTCGTCGAGATCGCCCTGTTGCCAATGAATGATGGCTTTCTGGTTCGTCGCGTAGCCGATGGCACCCGCAGCGCCGTACGCCTCCGCCACGAAGAGGGCCGCGTCCACGCATTCGAGCGCGACCTCGAGCTGGGCATCGGTGGAGTAGGTGCGCGCGATCCACCGCAACAGGTCGGAAGCCCGGCTGCCACTCTCCGCATCGGACAGGCGCCGAAGCGCGAGCTCATAGAGGTCGCGTGCTTCGGCGGTGCGCCCCTGCACCTCCGCCTCCTGCGCCTCATCGATGAGCGTCGGGTACGGCATCACCACGGCGTCGTCGCGGACGAGACGCAGGGGCGATCCCTTGATCCGGACGCGGGCAGCGGTGGCCATCAGGCGCCCCCCACCCGTACACGCACGCGCAGCATCGGCTCACCGCAGGCGGTGGTCGAGGCCAATAGCTGTACAATGCGCGACGTTCTGACCGACATAGTGTCCGGCGTGAATGGGTGGGGGCATTCCCACTCGCTCGCCACGCCGTAGAGGCAACGGCCGCGCCCCAACGCATGTCATGTGTTGTCAAGCACTTACGGCGGTGAACAAATGGTTGACGCGTGAAGGCTGCCAATTCCGCTTCCAGCGCCTGGAAAGAATTCTTCCACGTGAGTGGTCACATCACCGCGCGAAAAAAGGCCGGCGCTCCCTGTGGAAGCGCCGGCCAGACAGCCGATTCGGTCAGTTTGGGACGGCAATCGGAAGCTTCGACCGACCGATTGCCCCCTCGATCAGCTGTCGAACAAGCCTCCGATGATGTCGGCAATCATCGAGAACAACCCTTCCGCTGCGTCTCCCACGATGCCCACGGCATGCGTTGCCGCATCGGCCGCGGCGCCGCTCGATGCGACCGAGCCGAGCGCCTCAGCCGCCGTCGACGCGGCGTGCGTGGCCGCCGACGCGCCATAGAACACGAGATCGGGCGACCAGATCATCGCCTCGAACAACGCGTCGCCCCCGGTGGACAGGGCGGCGACCCCCTTGCCCCCGCGCCGAGTCGCGCGCGCCGTGGCCGC
Source organism: Gemmatimonadaceae bacterium (assembly GCA_035692325.1). Classification (GTDB taxonomy): domain Bacteria; phylum Gemmatimonadota; class Gemmatimonadetes; order Gemmatimonadales; family Gemmatimonadaceae; genus AG11. Next base: position 6,596 of record DASSIC010000069.1, read on the forward strand.
GTCGAGATTGAGCCGCCAGATCGACGACAGCTCGGCGTGGTCGAACCACACCCCTTGGCACCGGCGGCAGAGATCGAGCGTGAGCGCCCCCTGGGCGCGCCGCTCCATCTCGACGTCGCACACCGGACAGCGCAGCACGTTGTGCCGTCCGCACGCCGGACACCGTTCGGCGTCGCGATCGAGCGGCGCACCACAGCCATGACAGGGCGGACGCATCGTCTCCTCGCGGCGCGGCACCTCCTTCCACAGCGCCGCAGGTGCATGACGCGCGAGCTGCCGCGCCTCGCCGCGCTCGAACCAGATGCCGCCACAGC